>NZ_PNDF01000021.1:0-170436 GCF_005887195.1 Pseudoalteromonas sp. S1650
ATTTAAGCGGAATGGTATAAGAATGGCTTCAGCAATGAATATTTTTGTTTTATTATTTCGGCACTGAAGTGCCTCCTACAAGATTTTATTACTTAAAGAGACTCTGCCCCAAACACCCACACCGCGCGGCTGAACGCTGACGGCTGAAAGCTGATAGCTCTGTGTTGGGTTTCGCTGTGCTCTACCCAACCTACGCCAGATCCTCAAACTTTCCCCTTTCTAACTTGCAACTTTACTCTCGCAAACTTGCTTCCCCTACCTTGTTATGCGATAAAGCGTCTTATATTTGTAATACAATTAAGGTTTGCTGTGTCTCGTAAGAAAACGACCAAGTCAAAAGGTTCTTCAGGTTTAAATCGTAAAAATAGTGAAGCATTTATTGCTAAGTTCTCATCGCATCCAGATACACATCTATGCCCGTCGGGCTTAATGTATAAAGTGATTGATGAAGTTGAAGGAGAACGCATATCAGAGTTTGATACAGTGGTTATTAACCAACGTATTATGCTTGCTGATGGTAATGTGATTGCCGACAGTTATAAAGCGGGTATGCCCGAAGTGTTCGCTTTATCTGAAGCTATAGAAGGGTTAAGAGAAGGATTGTTATTAATGAATATTGGCTCTCGCTATGAATTTGTGATCCCTCCAGAGCTTGCTTGGGGTAAAAAAGGTAACGGTGGCAAGATTGGCGCAAATGCAGTGCTACATTTTGACGTTCGTTTAATGCGTTTAGCTTAACTCTCTGAGCATAACAGCCTTAGCATAAGTCGACAGAGTATTTAAAACGCGTTAACGTTCACTATTGGTTTACTGAGGAACATTATGGACGTATTTACTTCACGAGTTTACTTTCTTCGCCATGGCGAAATCGCTACGCCTGGAATTCTTTCTGGGCAAATCGATGTCGGTTTATCTGAGCAAGGCCTTGAACAAATGCGCCAAGCCTCTGCTGAGCTTATACGTTTAAATGCCATATATAGCTCACCACTAAAGCGTTGCTCAGTCCACGCTGATTATTTAGCAAATCAGCACTCACTGCATGTACAGTATTATAACGCGCTGAAAGAGTTTAATTTTGGTGATTGGGATGGCCAAGATTATCAACAGCTTTGGCAGCAAACAAGTAAGCCTCATATTGGTGATTTTTGGCAGCACCCATGGCAAGTAAAGGTACCTAATGGTGAATCTATGGCTGATTTCTACGCCCGGGTAGAGGCATGGTGGCAAACATTTTTACAATCACTATGTGAATCTAAGCATGAACAGTCATTGGTAATTAGTCATGCTGGAGTGATCAAACAAATTCTCGCTATTGTTTGTCAGATGCCAAAACAATCAGCCACGCATTTAAATGTTTTTCATCTTCCTTATGCGGGGCTTATTACACTCGATGTATATATAGATGAACAAGGAGAAGCTTGGCCTAAAATTGTTTTTTAGCCATCTAGAGCGATATTCATTGAATTATTTACTTAGCCCGCCATAATACTCATATGCTATGGAATGGAGTGTAATTCTCCAGCTGTTCCCGCAACTGTAATCCATCGAAGTAATGGTTAGCCAGATACTTAGCACTAACAATTAATCATCGAGCGGGTCAACTCACGTCATTTTCTGGTACTTACCAGTGCTTTCTTGTGCGTTGCGATTGCTCGTCAAGAGAGAATAAGCTTGCAACAAAATAGCCATAGCGCTGCACCATTAATATCAGTGTCTGATTTAAGTTGGGGTACTGCGAATAAAACTATACTTAAATCAATTAACCTTGAGTTAAAAGCAGGGCAGTTTATCGGTCTACTCGGCCCTAATGGGGCAGGTAAATCAAGCCTGCTGCGCTGTCTTTATCGTTACTTGAAACCTCAGCAAGGGGCTGTGCTGCTAAGCGGTCAAGATATCTGGAAAATCAGTGCTGATGAATATGCAAAGCAGGTTGCAGTGGTTTTACAAGAGTCTCCATCGCAGTTTAATTTGTCTTTGTTCGATGTAGTGAGTTTAGGCTTAACACCTCATAAGCGACTTTTCAGCGCCACGTCTGCCAATGATAAGCAGCGAATATATCAAGCTATAGAGCAGGTTGGTTTGTCTCATCATAGTGAGCAAGCATTTGATTCGCTCTCAGGTGGCGAAAAGCAAAGAGCGCTTATTGCACGCTCTATTGTACAACAACCTAAGTTGCTCATCATGGATGAGCCTACCAGTCACCTTGATGTTAAATACCAAATTCAAATAATGGAATTAGCAAAGTCCCTCGATGTGACAGTGCTTGCCTCTTTCCATGATTTAAATCTCGCAGCGAGTTTATGTGATGAATTATTGGTGATTGATGAAGGGCGTTTGGTTTGTCAGGGGCAACCAAAAGCGGTGCTAACTGAGCAGCTGTTGAGTGATGTATTTGGTGTCTGTGCAGCGGTATCTGCTCACCCGCAATCAAGCACTGATAAGTTTATTCCGCACATCACTTATTTTTATGGCTATCAGACACAGGAGCATCAAAATGACTGATGCAATGCGTTTAAGTATCTGTGTTGTCGTAGGGCTTATTAGTTGTTTTTTAGCATTGAGCTTTGGTGCTGCAAATACGCCACTGAGTGATGTTTTTAATGGTTTGTTTAGCCAAGGTAGCGATGAATTTGTGCAGCGTATTATTTGGCAGTTGCGTATGCCAAGAACGGTGCTGGCATTTTTAGCAGGCTCAGGGCTTGCTCTGGCAGGATTAATTTTACAGACCGTAACCCGAAACCCGCTTGCTGACCCTTATTTGTTTGGTATTTCTTCTGGGGCTTCATTCGGTGTGGTGTGCTTTATAGCCCTAACCGGTGTGAGTTTTGGCTTTAGTATGTCAGTTGCAGCATTTGCCGGAAGCTTACTTTCTATGCTGTTGCTTATTGCTATTGCAGGGCGTCGCCATGTTGGCCAAGTTGAAGCCATGTTACTCGCTGGTGTTGCTTTATCTTTCTTATTTAGCGCTCTGACTAGTCTGCTGCTTTATTTTAGCGATCCTCAAGCTATAACCGCCATTTTGTTTTGGACGATGGGCAGTTTTTCTCGTGCACAGTGGGACACTCTTTGGCTGCCATTTACCGTTATTATTGCCTGCATGACGCTGATGATTGCATTTCGTCGTCAGCTTAATGCAATGCTGCTTGGTGATGAAAGTGCTGCGACTTTGGGGATTCATGTGCAACGCTTTCGGATCATGATGCTACTGCTAAGTTCATTGATCACAGCGGTGCTTGTTGCTATGTGTGGAGGCATTGGTTTTGTCGGCCTGATGATCCCACATATTGTGCGCTACTTTTCACCGCAAGGCAGCAGCCATAACTTAGTTATGACCTCCTTGGTCGGAGGTATTTTTATGGTGTGGGTAGATGTGTTATGCCGAACCCTATTGAATAACCAAGAATTACCTGTAGGTGTGATCACTGCCGCTATTGGTAGCGTGTTCTTTTTATTCTTACTTTATTTTCGCAAACAGAGCAGGTAGCGAATGTTTAATATCATGCCTATTAATCAGCAATTTTCAGCTGGTATTCAACAAAAAATAGACCTTAAAACAAAGCCGCTAGGCGCTTTGGGTCAGCTTGAAAGTTGTGCCAAACAATTAACGCTTATTTTTTCAAAGCAGCTTGATAGTGAGCAGGCGCTAGTTGCCTTTAAACCGGTTATTTCAAACCCTTCTCTAATTGTATTTGCGGGCGATCATGGTGTGGCAAGCCAAGGTGTGTCAATTGCTCCTAGCAGCGTTACATCACAAATGGTGGCAAACTTTGCAGCAGGAGGCGCAGCGATCAACGTGTTTTGCCGTCAGCTTGGCTGGCAGCTAGAAGTTGTTGACGCCGGAACACTCAGTACTTCACACGATAAAAGTGTGCATAACCAGCGTTTAGGTGAAATCACTGCACCACTGAATACTGAAATGGCCATGTCACTTAGCCAGGTTGAAAAAGGGTTTGAATTAGCCAAACAGCGAGTTCATTCACTCTATGAGCAAGGTTGTAATACCATCGCCTTTGGTGAGATGGGTATTGGCAATACCACAAGTGCTGCGGCATTAATGGCTGCCTTGTTGTCGTTACCTGCCAGCCAATGTGTTGGTAAAGGCACAGGTGTGAGCGACGAGGTTATAGCTAAAAAAATTAAAGTTGTTGAGCAAGCCCTTCAATTACACCAAGCTCATTTTGACGACCCATTAATGACGCTTGCGGCATTAGGCGGTTTTGAAATTGTACAGATCACCGGTGCCATTTTAGCTGCTGCCGAGCTTAGTATAGCGGTGATCGTGGATGGCTTTATTTGCACTGCAGCAGCGCTTGTTGCAACTCGCATTAATGCAAACGCTCGCGATTATATGTTATTTGCTCATGCCTCTGATGAGCAAGGGCACAAAGCAATGCTCAATGCCTTGCATGCAGCACCTTTATTGCAGCTTGATTTACGTTTAGGAGAGGGCACCGGGGCTGCGCTTGCTTTACCTTTACTGCAAGCATCTTTGGCGTTTTATAATGACATGGCAAGTTTTGCCGATGCCAATGTTGAGCAAGTTGTCTGATATGAGCGCTGAACAACACACTTCTGACTCTACCCCAAGTCAGCTTCAACTATTTTTACTGGCGCTTAGTTTTTTAACGCGGATACCCGTTAAATTAAACTTTGCAGTATCGAGTCAGGCACTCAATCAGGCCAGCCGCTATTTTGCATTGGTCGGTGTAATATTAGGTGTACTTTTAGCGCTGATCTTTTTACTGCTAAGTTGGTTATTCCCTGCAGCCATTGCAGTCGCGTTAGTTATGGCGTTTAGCTTGATAATCACAGGGGCATTCCATGAAGATGGCCTTGCAGATGTCTGGGATGGCTTTGGTGGTGGTTGGCAAGTAGCAGATAAGCTGAGCATTATGAAAGATAGTCGCTTAGGTACCTATGGTGCTGCGGCGCTTGTGATGGCCTTATTAATTAAGTACCAAACACTCGTCGCACTTAGTGAAGTAACCAGTACTGTGATTATTGCACTTGTTTTAGGGCAAAGCTTAAGTCGGGTTGTAGCAACAAGTTTAATTGCAGACATGGACTATGTAAGTCAGGACGCCACATCTAAAGTAAAACCCATTGCGATGCATTTAAGCACGCAGAGTTATCAAATACTGCTAGCAACTGGCGGTGCGGTGTTAGCAATTGCATGGTTGTTTTTTGGCTTTTCTTTAGGGCAATTATTAATACTCATCAGTGTGCTTTGTGTTACTCGCTTACTATTAAAGCGCTGGTTTGAAAAACAGTTATCTGGCTACACCGGCGATTGCTTAGGGGCAGCCCAGCAAGTATCTGAGCTTGTTACTTACCTTTGCTTGGTGAGTTTATTATGAGCCAACAACATACTTTAATTTTAGGCGGTGCTCGCAGCGGTAAAAGCCGTTTTGCTGAGCAGCTGGCAACAGATTCAAACAAGCCGCTTATCTATATTGCCACAGCCAATGCGGGTGATGAAGAAATGACAGCCAGAATTAATAGGCATCAAGCAGAGCGTGCTAAGCATTGGCAGCTTGTTGAAGAGCCTTTGTATTTGGCTAAAGCACTACAACAATATAGCCATGCTGAAAACTGTATTTTAGTGGACTGTTTAACGCTGTGGTTGAGTAATTGCCTATGCCTGCAGGGTGAAGCATTTTGGCTTGAGCAAAAAGCGGCCTTACTCGATGTGCTATCGCAATTGCCAGGTGAGGTGATTTTTGTCAGTAATGAAGTGGGTCATGGTATTGTGCCGCTCGGTGAATTAAGCCGTCAGTTTGTTGATCATTCAGGTTGGTTGCATCAAGCCTTAGCACAGCAAGTTGCACGTGTTGAGTTTGTGATTGCAGGTCTTGCACAAACCTTAAAAAGAGAACAATGATGAAAACATTAATGGTGCAAGGCACGACCTCAGATGCAGGTAAAAGTACTCTTGTAGCAGCACTTTGCCGGATCTTTGCTAATCGAGGCATTAAGGTTGCGCCTTTTAAGCCACAAAATATGGCGTTAAATAGCGCCGTAACCGAAGATGGTGGCGAAATAGGTCGCGCACAAGCTTTGCAAGCAGTAGCGGCAAAAGTCCCCGCAGAAGTCGATTTTAACCCTATCTTATTGAAACCTAACAGCGATACCGGGGCGCAGGTAATCGTCCATGGTAAAGCGCTGTCGAATATGGAAGCGGGCAGTTATCACGACTACAAAAAAGTGGCGATGGATGCAGTTCTTACTTCGCAGCAGCGTTTAAGTGAACGTTTTGAATTACTGGTTGTTGAAGGTGCAGGGAGCCCAGCAGAAATTAACCTGCGCGAAAACGACATTGCTAATATGGGTTACGCTGAGGCGGTTGATTGCCCGGTGATCATCATTGCCGATATCGATAAAGGCGGCGTGTTTGCTCATTTAGTCGGAACGTTAGCCTTGTTGTCTGAGTCGGAGCAGGCTCGCGTTAAAGGCTTTGTGATTAACCGTTTTCGGGGTGATATTGCGTTATTGCAAGGCGGTCTTGATTGGTTAGAGCAATACACCAATAAGCCAGTGCTTGGGGTGTTACCTTATTTACATGACTTAGCACTCGATGCAGAAGATGCCGTTGCTATAATTAATCAGGTAGATAAACCGCAATTACGCATAGCCGTGTTGCTACTTCCTCATATTAGTAATCACACAGACTTCGATGCACTGCGATTACAACCAGAAATTGATTTACAGTATGTACGTCATACCCAGGCTATTCCAAGTGTTGATCTGATTATTATTCCGGGCAGTAAAAATGTACTCGGTGATTTAGCGTTTTTAAAAAATGAAGGCTGGCATAAACAAATAACACGTCATCTACGCTATGGTGGTAAAGTGCTGGGAGTATGTGGTGGGCTGCAGATGCTAGGCAACTACCTTACTGATCCACATGCTGTGGAATCTAATTTAGGCAGCGCAGCAGGGCTTGGGCTTGCTGACTTTGAAACGCAATTAGGGCAACAAAAAGTACTAAGCCAAGTCTCTGGTACTCTTCATTTAAACAATAGCGATGAAGCAATATCTGGTTATGAAATTCACGCCGGGATTAGTCAAGGGCCGGCACTTGAAAAGCCATTTTTGAGTTTTAATGAACACCCAAGTGGATTCAAAGTAGATGGTTTTATTAGTGATGATAACCAAGTAGCAGGTACTTACTTACATGGCTTGTTCGATACCCCTGAAGGCGTATCTGAGCTAATAACTTGGCTTGCAGCAAATAGCCAAATTAAGCCAATTGATATTAACTTAAACCGTGAACAACAGTTAAGCCGTTTAGCTAGTGTAGTAGCAGAGAATCTCGATATTGAACAAATCATCAATATTTATGAGAACTTCAATTTAGAGACATAAGGAACAACAATGAGCGAACAGAATCAAGATAAGCACCAACAACGCCAGCAAAAAGTAAAACAAAAAGTCGACGAACGGATTGCTGCTGCACAAAAAGAGCAGGGGATTTTTCAGGTTATAACTGGCAACGGTAAGGGTAAATCGACTTCTGGGTTTGGTACTGTTGCACGTGCGGTAGGTCACGGAATGAAAGCTGCTGTGTGTCAGTTTATTAAAGGCACATGGGAGTGCGGTGAACGCAACCTACTGGAAAAAGCAGGGGTTGAATTTGTTATTATGAACACCGGTTTTACTTGGGAAACACAAAATAAAGAGTCAGATACTGCTGCTGCGCAAGTGACATGGCAAGAAGCGAAAAGAATGCTGAAAGATGAGTCAATTAACCTCGTTATGCTCGACGAAATAACCTATATGATAACCTACGGCTATATTGATTTAGACGAAGTGCTAGAAGCAGTTAGCTCTCGTCCTGCTATGCAATCGGTGATTATTACAGGTCGTGGTGCGCACCGTAAACTGACCAACTTAGCTGATACAGTCAGTGAAGTCAGAAACGTAAAACACGCTTTTGATGCAGGAATAAAAGCGCAAAAAGGGTTCGATTTTTAACATGAGAACCATTAAGTTTGCACTCTTAGGGGTTTTATTTTATTTACCTGCATTGGCTCACGCTCATGAAATTAAAGAGCCGCAGCGTATCGTTGCCTTAGCACCGCACATTGTTGAAAACCTGTTTGCGATTGGAGCAGGAGAGCGCATTGTCGGTACCGTTGACTATGCAGACTTTCCTCAGCAAGCGAATGATATCGAACGAGTAGGCGGCTATTACGGAATTAACATGGAAAAGCTGTTGTCGTTAAAACCAGACCTAGTTCTGGCTTGGAAAACGGGTAACAAAGCCGAAGATCTCGCTTACATTGAAAAATTAGGTATTCCGGTAGCGTACAGCAATCCAAATCAGGTTGATAATGTGGCTGATGAACTACGTAAACTAGGCACGCTGACGCATTTGCAAACCAAGGCAAATAAAGTAGCCAAAGAGTTTGAAGTTAAACTCAATGCTATTCGTACAGCGCAAGAAGGCAAACCTAAAGTGTCGGTGTTTTATCAATTATGGCCTGAGCCAATGATGACAGTTGGCGGAAATACTTGGATCAATCAGCTATTAACTATTTGTCATGCGGAAAATGTGTTTGCTAATAGTGATACAGACTATCCGCGCATTAGTATTGAAAATGTTTTGGTTGCCAATCCAGAGGCAGTGATTATTCCAGATGAAAAATCGAAAAAGCCTCAGCCTAAAATTGATTGGCGACAATGGCCTGAATTGCCAGCGGTGCAACATAACCAGTTTATTAGTGTAAACGCAGACTTATTGCACCGTTTTACAACCCGTATGCTTGATGGTTTGACTGATATGTGTGGTAAAATAGACGTTTCTCGTCAGCAAATACAGGCTTCAAAATGAACGATTGGCAAACATTTCTAGATACCGAACTTGCTAAGCCCTACATGCAAGAAACCTTACAATATGTGGCCGATAGACGCGCAGCAGGCGTTACCGTTTATCCGAAAGACGAACAGGTATTCTCAGCTTTTGATGCTACACCTTTAAATGAAGTTAAGGTGGTTATTTTAGGGCAAGATCCTTACCACGGAGAAGGGCAAGCCCATGGTTTGTGCTTTTCGGTATTACCAGAAGTTAAAAAATTACCACCGTCTTTGAAGAATATGTACAAAGAGCTGGCAACCGATATAGAAGGTTTTGAGATCCCTCACCATGGCTATTTGCAAAGCTGGGCTGAGCAAGGCGTGTTCTTACTCAACACGGTATTAACTGTTGAGCAAGGGCAAGCTCACTCTCATAAGCACCTTGGTTGGGAGCAATTTACGGATGCAGTAATTGCGCTTATTAATCAGCACTGTGACGGTGTGGTGTTTGTGTTATGGGGTGCACATGCTCAGAAAAAAGGCAAACACATTGATACCTCGCGTCATCATGTGATCCAAGGCCCGCATCCATCACCGCTTTCTGCACATCGTGGCTTTTTTGGTTGTCAGCATTTTTCAAAGACAAACCAGCTGCTTACTGATCAAAATAAAGCACCAGTAAATTGGTCGTTGCCGCAAATGCAAAAGGCCCTTGCGGGCCTTTAATTAAAAGTCTAATTCATCAAGCTCAACGCTGTCTGTGAAATAGTCTAACTCCTGTAGTTCTTTGCGAAGTCTATGCTTGTCTTTCAACGCTTCGATTTCGCGCCATTTTCTCTTTTTATTTTTTGTAGAGGTCTTTTTTGTTGTACTAGGACCTTCTAATATTTCTAAAATATCGTCTAGGCTATCCATGAACTTCTCCTATTGATTTTTTGAACCTCGGAAATACCTATACCACAGGCTGCTCAAAAATAGAATAAAAAAGTGACAATACTGTTACAGAACTGTGATTGATAGATGAATAGATCAAAGAAGGTGGTTTTTTAGAAACAAAAACGCCACCTAGCGGTGGCGTTTTAAAAAATACTGTAATTTAAATTACATTGCTTTAAAGCGTGCTTCTAATTCAAGCTGTGCTTGAGCAAAAGAACGAATACCCTCAGCAAGTTTTTCTGTTGCCATAGCATCTTGGTTATGTAACCAGCGGAACTGGCCTTCAGTTAGTGGTGCTGGTTTTTCTTCAACAGTAAAGTCGCTCTCTAGTAGGTACTCTTGTGCATCCGTCAATTGGCCTAACTCTTCTAAAAGAGCAGGGCTAATCGTTAACTTATCACAGCCAGTCAGTGCGATGATCTCGCCTGTGTTACGGAAGCTTGCGCCCATAACAACCGTTTTGTAATCGTGGCGTTTGTAAAATTCGTAAATGCTACGTACAGATTGCACACCCGGATCGTTTAGCGGATCTGTTGGTTTTTCCATGCCGTTAGCAACGTGCCAGTCTAAGATACGGCCAACGAATGGTGAAATTAAAAATACATTCGCATCGGCACATGCGCGTGCTTGTGCTTCAGAGAATAACAGCGTTAAGTTACACTTAGTGCCTTCTTTTTCAAGCTGTTCTGCAGCTTTGATGCCTTCCCAAGTTGATGCAACTTTGATTAGGATTTTATCTTTGCTAACACCTTCTTTTTCGTAAAGGCTCAGTAAAGTGTGGGCTTTGTCGATAGTCGCTTGAGTATCAAATGATAAACGTGCGTCTACCTCTGTAGAGATATAGCCCGGTACGATTTCGCTAATTTCTTTACCAATTAATACAGCAAAGTAATCACATGCTAACTCAAGTTGTTTAGCTGCATCTTGCTCGGTTTCTTTGGCATATTGCCACGCTTTATCTAAATAAGGCTTATACGCTTCAATTTCACTGGCTTTTAAAAGTAGAGATGGGTTTGTTGTTGCATCTTCTGGTTGGTGCTTTTTGATAGCTTCGATATCACCTGTATCTGCAACAATAGATGAATGCTGTTTAAGCCTTTGTAGTGCTGAAGTCATTTGCTTTCCTCATTCCAAGCAAGTTAAAAGAAAATCCATTATAGCGGCCTTTATGCTGCAACACTATGACAGTGTTTAATAGGTCAAATGTCCTTAATACAGAAAACTAGAACATTATGTATGAAAAGAACAGCGGATAAAGGCAGGACGAAACAAAACGTGCATTTTGATTCAATTAATGTTGAAATTGACATCAAACAAATTACAAGTCAATAGCTAAGTATGATCACTGTTATTTCACCTGCAAAAAATTTAGATTACGAAACACCAGCCACGACCGATAAATTCACTCAACCTGAATTACTCGAGCACAGCGAAGAGTTAATGTCAGTTTGCCGTGATTTAACACCAGCACAAATTGGTAGCCTAATGAAAATCAGCGATAAACTAGCTGGTTTGAATGCGGCACGCTTCGCCGAGTGGTCACAGCCATTTACCCAAGATAACGCAAAACAAGCCGTGCTAGCCTTTAATGGTGATGTATACGGTGGCTTAGATGCGCAAACTCTAAGCGATGCTGATCTTGATTACGCACAGTCGCACTTACGTATTTTGTCTGGTCTTTATGGTGTGCTAAAACCATTAGATTTAATGCAAGCTTACCGCCTTGAAATGGGTACTAAGTTAGAAAACCCACGCGGTAAAAACTTATATGAGTTTTGGGGCAGTGTTATCGCCGAAAAGCTAAATACAGTGCTTGCTGAGCAAGATAGCAAATACTTGGTAAACCTTGCTTCTAATGAGTATTTTAAAGCGGTTGATAAAAAAGCATTAAATGCGCAAATCATCACTCCACATTTTAAAGACTGTAAAAACGGCCAATATAAAGTGATCAGCTTTTATGCGAAAAAAGCCCGCGGCATGATGGCACGTTACATCATTGAAAATAAAATCACCCAATTAAGTGATTTAAAAGATTTTACTGTTGCTGGTTATTACTTTAGCAGCGATGCAACAGCAAAAGAATTAGAGCCTGTTTTCTTACGAGAAGAGCAGAACTAAACTTTTAGTAAAATGAATTAGAAGAGCCGTGCTAAGCACGGCTTTTTTGTGCTTGTATGAAACTGGCGCTTATTTTGCAAAACACCTTTTATGTTTCTTAATGTATCAGGTAGTCGCATGTTAAAAATACCAACCGTCGGTGAAGCCGAAAAACTTATAGAAGAAAAGCTCGGTGGCTGGGTTGATATCATCATAAGCCATATCCCTAACTTTATTGTTGCAGTAATCATTACTATCGTGTTTTCACTGCTGGCGCGTATCGTTGGCTCAATGCTTAGAAAGCTATTACGCCGCTCGTTAGAGTCTTCGCAAATCGCAGACTTAATGTCATCGATAGTAAAAGTCATCGTGTTATGCGTAGGCTTATTTGTAGCCCTTGATTTCTTGGGCCTCAGAGGCACGGTCACCTCATTACTAGCTGGTGCGGGTATCGTAGGCCTTGCAATTGGTTTTGCCTTTCAGGACATGACAGAGAACCTTATAGCGGGTATTGCTATGGGTATTCGCAAACCATTTAAAACAGGGGATGTAATTCGCACTGAAAGCGTGTTTGGTACTGTACGGGCGATTAACCTTAGAAACACCCTCATTGAGAACTTTTATGGGCAACTTATCTTAGTGCCTAACAAGATTCTATTTAGAAATATACTCAGTAACTACAGTACCTTAGGTGTGCGTCGTATCGAAGTGCCAGTGGGAATTTCGTATGCAGATGACCCCGAGCAAGCTGCTGAGGTGATTGTTAAAAAAATCAATGAGTTTGATTTTGTGATCAAACAAGAAGAAACCGCAGTTTACGCCGAAAGCTTTGGTGATAGCAGCGTTAACTTACTAGTTTGGTTTTGGATTAAATACCCCGGCGAAGCGGATTTCATGACCGTTCGTCACAAGGCTGTTGTGGCAGTTAGAAACGCCCTAAGCGAAGCTGATATGACCATCCCATTCCCAATCCGCACGTTAGATTTTGGCATCAAAGGCGGCGAGAAATTAAATGCCATGATAAGCGAAAAACAGCAAGATAAAGACGCTGAGGCACCGCAAACCGATAAGTAAAATTTACTGACTCATCGGCGTGATTTACACAGGGAAGTGTGTTTGAGGTGGGGGATTAAGTAAAAGGTATAGTTGATTACTAGCACCAATAAGCTAAGCTTGATTGTAGTAGTACAAAGTAGGATTATATCTGGATTTGATCTGTTTAAGATGAGTAAATTATGACGATGGTAAAAAAAAGTATCACTGTGACTGCCCAACAAGAAAAATGGATGCAAGCACAGCTCGCTTCAGGAAATTATGCGAGTGACAGTGAGTTACTTCGAGATTTGATTAGAAAAGAGCAAATGCGAGCTTCTGAAATTGAAGCTATTCGTATGAAATTGATTGAAGCAGAGAAAAGTGGACTTTCAGATAAATCACCAAATCAAATGTTAGCTAGTTTCAAGGAAGAAGCGAGTAAGGATGGGAAGTTATAAACTTAATATTCAAGCCGAAGCTGATTTGAAGCGAATTTGGTTTCGTGGTTTAGAGCAATATGGTGAAAATCAGGCTGATGCTTATTTTTATAAGTTTTTTGATCGTTTTGAGCAATTGGCAAAGCAACCTTATTTAGCACCAGCAGTCGATGAAATTAGGCAAGGTTATCGACGAGCTGTTTGTGGTGTTGATAGCATTTATTTTCGCATTCAAGTTGGTAATATAGAAATTATGAGAGTATTAGGCAGGCAAGACATTCAAGCTAATCTTCGAATTGGCAATGTATAATCAATTTAACTTCAGACATAACAAAATATCGACAGGCTTTTTGTTTAATTCAGTAACTCGTATAGATTTTCTATGACTGCTAATTTATTTGTTGTGGCTTTATCAAATCTATCCAGATCGAAGGAGTCGTTTTGGGATATGAATTATTTTTCAATTTTTTTGATTTTAATTTCGCTTGTCGGCTGTAAGTCCACCCAAAGTACTATCGAATATACTGACCCTGGGTTTTATCTTGAACCCGTTTTAAAACTGAAAGTTGTTCCAACTTTCTCAAACCCTGTAATATATGAGGTTACAAGTGTAAGACCTTATCAGCTATTAACTAAAGTTTATGAAGGGTCTGGTGGCTATAATTGGAAAGGCATTAAGTCAGAGAAAAGTGTTGAGTTAACTGAAGGTGAGTATTCAAGCTTATTGTTAATGCTTGAAAAAGCATTGGAGTTTCCAAAAGATAAAACGCGAGGTGTGGATGGAGACACTTGGATGCTGGAAAGCTCATTGTATCAATATACCGCTGTAGCTTTTTGGGAACCTGAAGTTCAAACCGGTGAGCGAGGGCTTGGTAGTTTTGTAAAGTTAAAAGAATTTCTTGCGCATCTAAGTAGTAAAAACTAAGTTAAATACTAATAGTTACATGTTTAATATAGTTAAAGTGTAGTGGCCTTTCTTAGACATAACTTTTCGCGCGAAATAAATTTTACGCCTACATTAAAGTATTGCACCCTAACAACAGATGAGCGCAATCGGCTGATAGCTCTCTATAGTGTTGGGTTTCGCTGCGCTCAAACCAACCTACCTTAAAGTTTTGTCCTACAAAAAAAGCGCAAGCAGTTTAACTGGTTGCGCTTTTTTATTTATTCGGTATACCAACGATTAGTGAAGAATACGTGCTCTGATAGTCCCTTCAACTGCACTTAGCTCTTTAAGAGCGACTTCAGATTGGTCTGTATCTACATCAATTACTACGTAACCAATTGATTCGTCAGTTTGTAAGTACTGGGCTGCGATATTAATGCCGTGCTGTGCAAACGCTTGGTTAATTTGCGTTAGAACACCTGGGCGGTTGTGGTGCACGTGTAATAAGCGGCTGCGGTTTGCAAGCTCAGGCAGTGATACTTCAGGGAAGTTAACCGCCGTAATGGTTGAACCATTATCTGAGTACTTAGCAAGTTTGCCCGCTACTTCAATACCGATATTTTCTTGTGCTTCTTGAGTTGAACCACCAATATGCGGAGTCAAAATCACGTTATCGAACTCGCGTAGCGGTGATACGAACTCTTCATCATTTGATTTTGGTTCTACAGGGAACACGTCGATTGCAGCGCCGCTCAGCTTTTTATCACGAAGTGATTCTGCTAATGCATCGATATCAACAACAGTGCCGCGAGAAGCATTGATCAAGATGGCGCCTTGCTTCATTACTTCAAGTTCAGCCATACCAATTAGGTTCTTCGTTTGTGGTGTTTCTGGTACGTGTAAGCTAATAACGTCAGCACGTTGTAGTAACTGAGTTAGGTTATGAACTTGCGTTGCATTACCCAGTGTTAGCTTGTCTTCGATATCGTAAAACTCAACGTTCATGCCGATATTTTCAGCCATGATACCTAGCTGTGTACCAATGTGGCCGTAACCAATAATACCTAAGGTTTTACCACGTGCTTCAAATGAACCGTTGGCTGATTTTAACCAACCACCGCGGTGTGCAAGGGCATTACGCTCTGGAATACCACGAAGTAATAATAAGATTTCACCAAGTACTAATTCTGCAACAGATCGGGTGTTTGAAAATGGTGCGTTAAATACTGCAATACCACGTTCACGAGCACCTTGCAGGTCGACTTGGTTAGTACCGATACAGAAGCAGCCGATTGCGACTAGCTTTTCAGCTGCTTCTAATACCGCTTCATTAATATGAGTGCGAGAACGAAGGCCTACAAAGTGCACATCTTTAATGCGCTCAATGAGCTCGTCTTCAGGTAAGGATGTTTTTACGTAATCAATATTACTGTAGCCATTACGCTTAAGCGTTTCTACAGCACTTTGGTGCACGCCTTCCAGCAAGAGAATTTTAATTTTGTCTTTTGCTAACGATACCTTACTCATATCCTCATTCCTATTTACTTTATTTGCGGCCCGTTTTTGGTGCCGATAATGACTTTATCTGCGCCGCGATGGGCAAATAAGCCGTTTGTTACTACACCAACAATCTGGTTGATTGTTAGTTCTAATTCTTTGGCGTTGCTGATATCTAAATTGTGCACGTCTAAAATGACGTTACCGTTATCTGTTACAACACCTTCACGGTAAACAGGATCACCGCCTAGTTTTACTAGTTCACGAGCTACATAGCTGCGTGCCATAGGGATCACTTCAACCGGTAGTGGAAATGCGCCTAATGTTGTAACTTCTTTAGATTCATCAACAATACAAACAAATTGTTTTGCTACCGCTGAAACGATTTTCTCGCGTGTCAGGGCTGCACCACCGCCTTTGATCATCTCATTGTGTGGGTTGATTTCGTCTGCGCCATCAACATACACATCAAGGCTTGATACATCGTTTAGTTCGAATACTTCAATACCCAGTGCTTTTAACTTTTCAGTTGAAGCCTCAGAGCTTGAAACCGCACCAGTAATGGTGTCTTTTACTGTATCAAGTGCATCAATAAAGTGATTCACTGTAGAGCCTGTACCTACGCCAACAATGGTATTTTCATTTACAAACTCTAGGGCTGCCCAGGCAGCGGCTTTTTTTAATTCATCTTGCGTCATAATTATGTGCTCAGTTAGCTGTCAGAGAGGGCCTATAGTATACAAACAGTTTGCTTACCATTGGTAGATTTTCTCTGGGGTTATAATGTGTTTTAACGGTACATCCCACGATTCAATTGGCAATGCTGAAACATGCTGACATTGATGGGCAAGGCCTATCAAAATCGGTTTTTGCCAGTTTTCTTGGTAATACCGAGCCAACGTTTTGTCATAAAACCCACCGCCCATTCCTAAACGGTTACCTTGATCATCAAATGCCACTAATGGCATAAGTAAAATATCAAGCTTGTCTAAAGGACATATTTGACTGCAATTCAACTTGGGCTCCAAGATACCATAGCGGTTTGCAGTCATGGGTGAATTTTCTTCATACCTCTGAAAGTATAAAGTTGTGCCATTAAAGGGGTGAATTATAGGCAGGTATAAATGCTGCTCTTGCTTCCATAATTCTTTAATTAACAATGAGGTGTCTAATTCGCCATCATTGCTAAAATAAATGCCGATATGGACATTTTTAGGTGTTTTTAGTGATTTTAAGTGTTGAGTAAAATTCACTTTTAGCGCAATGGCTGCATTTTTTTGTTGTTCAACAGTCAGTGAATTGCGCTGTTTTCGGATAGATTGTCTGATTTCTGCTCGTGTGTTGCTCATGTCAATATTAGTATTAACTTTCTAAAAAGGAGAAAAGTTCAGGAAAAAGCTCCACTACACCTAAAATGATCAATAACACAATGACCATGGCAATAAGCGAATAGAGTAGGGTGTTTGAGCGTTTTTTAACGGGCTCTGTTAATTCGTCTTCAAGTAGCAAGTCATCTTCTTGCCAGCTATCGTCACTATCAGCAACGCTGTTATTTTCAAGCTCAGGTAAACGTTGCTCTAAGTCATCAAGTTTTTCTTCTAGACGAATAAGGCTACTGGTGATGTAATCGAGGGCATCAAAAATATGTTCTTCACGCTCTTTGGTCTGTGCATCTGTATTGCTTGATTGGTTGCTGGTGGCTGCTTGGTTTATCGGTTGGAGCTTGGCTTTAATGCCAACACTTGCGAGTAATTTTGCTTGTTTTAGTGCTTTATCTTGCTCGCTTGGTGCAAATAATGGCTTATGCTCAAACAGGGTTGCAACTTTGTCTGTTGTTGTTTTTAGTTTTGCAGCTAATTGTTCTGTTGCTTGTGCTTGGTCGACACCGGCTTCAAGCCCTGCAAACATTACGCGAAATTTTTCTGCCATTTGCTGATTATCCAAATCCTTAAATCAATGACTTGAGTATATACCCAAAAAGATTAGTGGAAAAACAAAAGCCCGTATAAAACGGGCTTTTTCTATTATGGATTTGCAAATACGCTGTTTAGTATTTTGCTGCTTTGCCTTCGGCTGGTAGAGATTTCAGGATGAAATCACGTAAGTCGTTATTTGATGACTCTAAATCAGCATGACGTAAATACATCATGTGACCACTGCGGTAGCCTTTAAAGCTTAAGCGCTCTTTCATTTTGCCACTAGGATCTAACTGCCACATTGTGTATTTAGCATCAAAGTAGTTTGTTGCACCGTCGTAGTAGCCAGATTGAATCATCACGTTTAAGTATGGGTTTTGTGCCATTGCTAAACGTAAGTTTTCACCTGTGTTGTTGCCTGAGCGATCCCAAGGGTGAACATTACCAAATAGGTTATATTTGATATCGGTTTTGTAGTTAAGCTCTTCACGTAGGTAATAGTTAATCGCTGGCGTGAATGAGTGTAACCATGAAGTAAGCTCAGCCCAGTAATCAGGTGACTCACCTGCATCACGTTTGTCGATACCTAAATAGCGAGAATCTAAACGGCCTACAGTTTGGCCGCGCTCGCGCAATAGCTCTTTCCAGAAGAAGTTATTTGGGATATCAAGGTTATTTTGCTCAACAAACTTTTCAGATAAACCTGCGTATTTTGCCGCTTGCTTGATAATGGCACGCTTTTCATCAGCAGGTAAGAAACCACCTTTAGCAATTGCAGGTAAGAACTTATTCACGGTGAACTGTTCAACTTCAGGGAGTAACTCGTCTAAGTCTTTTGCTTGTAAGTCTGCGCTAAGTGCTTTGTGGTACCAAGCGGTTGCAGCAAAGTAAGGTAGGCGGTTAGCAGCTTCTACAGGGCCTTCGCGCTTAATACCAATCTCAGTTGGTGATACTAAAATAACACCGTTGATGTACATCCATTGGCGATTTTGTAATTCGTGAGCAAGGCCAGATACACGAGTCGTACCATAGCTCTCACCAATTAAAAATTTAGGAGAGCGCCAGCGCTCGTTGCGAGAAACAAAGGTATTTAGCCACTCTGCTAAGTATTTGATGTCAGCGTTAACACCAAAGAACATTTTTTGTTGATCTGATTTACTTGGTAGCTCACCTTTTTCGTTTTCAAGAACACGTGAATAACCGGTGTTAACAGGGTTGATATAAACAATATCAGCCACGTCTAAAATTGAGTAAGGATTATCTTTTACGCCATAAGGTTGAACAGGGTAGCCTTCGTCATCAATTTTTAATACACGCGGTCCAGTATAGGCAAGGTGCATCCATACTGACGCAGAACCTGGGCCACCATTGAACGAAAAGACTAATGGGCGTTTTGTTCTATCGTCTACTTTGTCGCGGGTATAATAAGTATATTGTAGCGTTGCAACCGCATCGCCTTGCTCATTCCAAACTGGTTGTGTCCCTGTGGTTGCGGTATATGAAAAGCGCTCACCATTAATGCGGGCTTTGTGTTCTGTCACCACTTTACTGTCAACGTCAATACGACGTCCATTATCAGCAAAGCTTGGAGTACTGAAGGCCAGTGTTAATGCTGTCACTGACAAGCCAATAAAACTAACAAGTTTCATGTTGATTCCTTATTATTCGAATTGCAGCTATTAAAAAGTAAAGCCAAGTCGATGACAAACTAATGAGACTAGTCACCAATATTAGCTGTTAAATAAAAGAAGAAATGCAGGGTGAGTTACAAAAAAGTGCACTTTTTAGTAAAGATAGCTTGGTTAAATATTTAGCTAGATTAAAAAATGGCGTATATTGAGCAAGTTTATAAATGGTATACCCAAACCACCTCAAGATGCAGAATTCAGCGTTTCACAGGTGCTTAATATCAAGGCGTTACTTTGCAACAATGGCAGTCCCTTTTAAAAAGTAACAACGATGAGAGTAAGTGCCTGTGTAACGCCCAAAGGGTTGGTTTAAAAGCGATTTATACTGCGTTATAGATTTTAACAATAGAACCACTATTACTTGCAATCAATGCCTTGTTTAAATCGCTTTTAATTCCAACTGAAACTCGCACCTTGAGGTGGTTTGGGTATATACACGAGCTTAAGAAAGAGAAGTTGCAATGCAAAGAGTGTTAGTTGTAGAAGACAGTAAAGTAGTACAGCAAGTGTTACGGCATTTAGCAGCTCACTACCTTGATGTAGCTGTTGACTTTGCGTGGTCCTTAAAAGAGGGCGTAAACTATATCGCTAAGCATGACTACACATTAGCTTTGGTTGATTTAACATTACCTGATGCGATGAACGGCGAAGTGGCCAGATATACCCTCTCAAAAGATATTCCTACCGTGGTGCTAACATCTAAAATTGATGAATACATTCGTCAGCAAATGTTAGAACTAGGTGTGGTTGATTACGTAGTTAAAGACAACCGTGATTCATATCACTACGCGATTAAACTTGTTGCGCAATTGCTTAGAAATCATGGTTGTAAAGCGTTAGTGGCTGATGATTCGGTGTTAAGTCGTACTTTGATGAAGCAAATGCTTGAAAAGCAGCTTTTCAAAGTAAGTGATGCGCAAGATGGTGAGCAAGCACTACAAATGCTTAAAGACGACCCAGAAATTAAGTTATTGCTAACGGATTATGCGATGCCAACAATGGACGGCTTTGAGCTTGTTAAAGCGGTACGTAACTTTCGTGGCCGCGATGACCTAGCAATAATTGGCCTATCAGGTGCGGGTAAGCATGGTTTATCTGCGCGGTTCATAAAATATGGAGCTAATGACTTTTTAACTAAGCCATTTATGAACGAAGAGTTTCATTGCCGTGTGATGCAAACTATGGAGCAGTTGTCATTAATAGCCGATATAAAAGAAAGTGCATACCGCGATCATCTAACTGGTTTGCATAATCGACGTTATTTTTATCAATATGCTGAAAGAGTATTAAAAAATGTAGAGCAAGATAACGTGCTTGCCCTGCTTGATATCGACTTTTTTAAGAATATCAATGATCAGTTTGGTCACGAGGCGGGTGATCAGGCATTAAAGCAAGTAGCTTCATTTTTGAAAAGAAAGTTTGATGATTTTACAGTTGCTCGTATTGGTGGTGAAGAGTTCGCTGTAGTATTAAACAATATGGATCTCGAAAAGGCTCAGCCTAAGCTAAATACGTTTCGTGAACAGTTAGCTGAGCACGCCTTTTCAATTAATGGTGAACCTTACTCACTAACGATGAGTATTGGTATAACAAAATTCCATAAAGTATCCCTCACAGCTGCAATGCGCACCGCAGATAAAGCCCTTTATCAAGCCAAGCAGCAATCGCGAAATTGCTTAGTTCAACTATAGTTGTGTTAATTGCACCAGCGCAGGTTAATTGTTAAAAAAATGCACCATCAGGGTGCATTTTTTTTGTTCAAAAACGCAGTTTTGTTTTTAACTTATTGAAAGGATTAAATAAAAAATAGTGGCATAAAGGTTGGATTGTATAAGTCAACAGGATAACAATAAGCGTCCGAAGGGGGCCACTATGAAAATGATTAGTGCAATAATAAAGCCATTCAAACTTGATGATGTGCGTGAAGCATTGGCTGATTTAGGCATTGAGGGGATGACAGTTGTCGACGTTAAAGGCTTTGGCCGTCAACGTGGTCATACTGAGCTATATCGTGGAGCTGAATACCAAGTCGATTTTATTCCAAAGATCAAACTTGAAATTGCAACTCGTAGCGAAAATTGTCAACGCGTTGTTGAAACCATCACAAAAATTGCTTCAACAGGCAAAATTGGTGACGGCAAAATTTTTGTTTACGACTTAGACCAAATCGTTCGTATCCGTACGGGCGAACTTGATGAAGAAGCAATTTAAGGGGGAATTATGGAAAACACTATCGTAGAGTTGAAGTTCTCACTCGACACTTTTTACTTTTTGATGTCGGGTGTTTTAGTAATGTGGATGGCGGCTGGTTTCGCTATGCTTGAAGCAGGTTTAGTTCGTGCAAAAAATACTACAGAAATTCTAACTAAAAACGTTGCACTATTTTCTATTGCTTGCACTATGTTTTTATTAGTGGGTTACAACATCATGTATGTTGATAACGCAGAAGGTGGTTTCATCCCTTCATTTGGCGCATTAATCGGCACGCAAGCTGCTGATGCTGATCACTCTTTAGAGTCTGATTTCTTCTTCCAAGTTGTGTTTGTAGCAACAGCTATGTCAATCGTATCTGGCGCGGTTGCTGAGCGTATGAAGTTATGGGCATTCTTAATTTTTACTGTTATTTTAACCGGTTTCATCTACCCAATCGAAGGTTACTGGACTTGGGGCGCGGGCTTTTTATCAGAAATGGGCTTTGTTGACTTCGCTGGTTCTGCAATCGTTCACGGTGCAGGTGCTGCGGCAGCGCTAGCAGGTGTGCTTTTCTTAGGTGCGCGTAAAGGTAAATACGGTAAAAATGGTGAAATCTACCCAATTCCTGGTTCTAACTTACCGTTAGCAACATTGGGTACATTAATTCTTTGGATGGGTTGGTTCGGCTTCAACGGTGGTTCGCAACTACTTGTTTCTGATGCTGAAAACGCAACAGCAGTTGGCAAAATCTTTTTAAACACTAACGCAGCAGCAGCGTGTGGCGCAATCGCAGCACTATTTGTATGTAAAGTGTTATGGGGTAAAGCTGACTTAACAATGGTTCTAAATGGTGCATTAGCAGGTCTAGTAACTATTACTGCTGAGCCAGCATCACCAACACCATTACTTGCTTGTTTACTTGGTCTATTAGGTGGCTCACTGGTTGTATTTAGCATCGTTGCACTTGATAAAGCGAAAATCGACGACCCTGTAGGTGCTATCTCTGTACACGGTGTGTGTGGTGCATTAGGTATTATGCTAGTGCCACTTTCAAACTCTGATGCAACCTTTGTTAATCAATTAATTGGCTTAGTATGTATCTTAGGATTTGTATTCATCGCGTCATCAATCGTATGGGCAATCCTGAAAAATACCATGGGTATCCGTGTTACCGAAGAAGAAGAACTAAACGGTATGGATCAACATGACTGTGGTATTGATGCTTACCCTGAGTTTGTTTCAGTTCGCAGTAACTAATCTTAGTGCGTGCTATAGCACGCACATAAAAATATCATTGTGTGTTCAAATCGAAGCTCTACTTAGGTAGGGCTTTTTTGCGTTTAAATAAGTCTTTTCTGATAGGCGAAATAGTCGTTTTTTGACTATGCTTTTAATTCCGAATTAATAAGGAAAAACGATGGATAACAAACTCTTGCTTATAATTATTTCGCTGTTTTTACCGCCTGTAGCGGTATTTTTGAAAGCGGGTGCTGGTAAAGACTTAGTAATTAACATTATTTTATGTTTTATCTTTTTTATACCTGCAGTGATCCACTCTCTTTGGTTGTGTACACGCTAGTCGAGTTTAAGTGACTGTTAATTTTACAGGTGTTAATATTGCGCTGTTTAGGGCTTAATCCTGTAAAATTAACTGACCAATAGCGAACTCAATGGCTGATAAAAAAACTCCTGCAAAAAAGTCGTCTAGCAAACCGAAGGCGGCATCAAAAAAAACTACTACTAAGCGCTCACGCACATCTCAAGTGCCTGCTAAAACAAGTTTATTTAGAAAACTTTGGTCAATTTTTTGGAAGCTTTCACTCGCAGTAATAGTTGCCATGGTGCTGTATCTAATTTATTTAGATGCAAAAATCACTCGCCAATTTGAAGGCAATAAATGGCAGTTACCTGCACAAGTATATGCCCGCGCAATGAGCTTTTATCCCGGGCAGTATTTGTCTCAGCAAGAGGTTATTTGGGAGTTAAACCGTTTAAATTACTCATCTGTGAATAAACTAAGCCGTACAGGTCAGTATGTTAAATCAGCAAACAGTATTAAAGTGTACCGTCGCGAGTTTGAGTTTTATGATGGCCTTGAAGATGCACACGTTATTGAGCTGCGTTTTTCAGGGCAGAAATTAGCAACTATCAAAGATAAGTTTGGCCGCCGTTTAAACAATGCTCGATTAGAGCCGGTTCAAATAGCTCGCATTGGTAATGATTCAAAACAAGATCGCGAGTTTGTGCCGCTAGATAAATTTCCGCCGATGCTAAAAGATACCTTGCTGGTGGTTGAAGATCGCAATTTCTATCAACACCATGGCGTATCTGTGTGGTCAATTATGCGCGCTTTATACAGCAATATTAAAGCCGGACGTACAGTGCAAGGGGGCAGTACTTTAACCCAGCAATTAGCAAAGAATATATACCTTACCCGTGAGCGTTCACTGGTGCGTAAGTTTAATGAAGCGCTTATTGCCTTGATATTAGATTACCGCTACAGCAAAGATGAAATATTAGAAGCCTACCTGAATGAGGTGTATTTAGGTCAGTCTTATAATCAAGGCGTGCATGGTATGGGCCTTGCCGCTGAGTTTTATTTTTCAAAGCCTGTGGATGAGCTTGAATACGACCAAATCGCGCTATTAGTCGCTATGGTAAAAGGGCCATCGTACTATAATCCGCGCCGTTATAGTGAGCGCGCAATGGAGCGCCGTGATTTAGTGCTGCGCTTAATGGTTGAAAACAAGCTAATTGATACCCGTGAGTACCGCGCAGCATTAAAGCGCCCTATTGATATTGCACCAATGAAAGACAGCTTGCAAAAGTCGTATCCGGGGTACTTAGAATTAGTTAACCGAGAATTAAAGCGCCTACTACCTGATCAGCAGGTGTTAGATGCTGGGGTGCGTGTATTCACCTATTTTGACTTACAAAAGCAAACGGCCATGGAAGAGTCTGTTGAGGCAAGTCTACCTTATCTAGAAAGACGCCCTAAAACAGAAGAGCTTGAGGCAGCGATGATTTCTGTTAATGTCGAAAAAGGTGGAGTGTCGGCGCTAGTTGCAGGCCGTGACGTACGTTATTTTGGTTTTAACCGTGTGCTTGATACCAAACGTAATATTGGCTCATTAGTTAAGCCTGCAGTTTATTTATCGGCATTTGAAAGTGGTCAGTTTAATGTTGCCACATTGGTGGATGACTCACCGCTGCAAGTGACTAATGAGCAGGGGAAAGTGTGGCAACCAGAGAACTTTGATAAACAGTTTAGAGGGGCAATGCCACTCTACAAAGCATTTAGTAACAGTATAAACATTCCCGCCGTTAATACGGGCCTTGATGTTGGAGTTGATAAAGTAGCAGATACCCTGAAGCGTTTAGGTGTTGAAGGGCGTATTGATCAATATCCGTCGTTACTTTTAGGTGCACTTGAGCTTTCAAGTTTTGAAGTAGCGCAGCTTTATACAACGCTTGCTGCTGATGGTCAGTACCGTGAATTAACGTCTATCTCAGCCCTTACAGACTCAGTAGGTAAAGTGCTTTACAAGCATGATGTCAGCTCACAAAAACGCTTTGATGATGCATCAATTTACATGACGAAGTATGCAATGAAGCGCGTGACTAAAGATGGCACGGCTAAACGCCTAAATGCTCACTTCCCATCAATTCAGCTTGCAGGTAAAACAGGCACTAGTAATGATTTACGCGATAGCTGGTTTGCTGGTTTTGATCAAAACACCGTTACTGTTGCATGGATTGGTCGCGACGATAATAAGAGCATGGGTCTGACAGGCAGTGTTGGCGCACTAGAGGCCTACATTCGTTACCTTAAACCACTCAACCCTGAAGCTATAGCAGATACTCGTCCGGCTTCTATTCGTTGGGCATTCATTAATGAAGAAACCGGCCTGCAAGCGCCTCCGGGTTGCGGCAAAGTGGTGCAGCTACCTATACGTGCAAGCGAGTTTGAGCCGAGACCTAATTGTCAGCGCTAAACTTGGCCATTGAATCATTTAGCTCAACACAGAGTTGAGCTAAATTTTGTACGCTATTCATTGCCATAAGTGCACTTTTCTCTGTGTCTCTGGCAAGTTCACTGACATCTTCAGCGTGGTGTAAAGCGTTTTGAATTGCAGTGCCTTGCTGACTGACTTGAACTGCTATTTGCTTTCCTTGCATGCCAATATCAGACATTGATGCTGCGACAGCTAATAAATTATTTTTAGTGTGCTCTGCACTTTGTGAACCTTGTTCCATCTTCTCTACGCTTGCTTGCATTTTATCTTGTGTTAGCTTTGTTGCGGATTGAAGAGAATTAATAATTTGGTGGATCTCATGAGTTTGTTGTTGAGTGCGTTTTGCAAGGGTTCTTACTTCATCTGCAACAACCGCAAAGCCTCGGCCTTGTTCACCAGCTCTAGCTGCTTCTATCGCAGCATTCAAAGCTAGTAGGTTGGTTTGCTCGGCAATTTCATTTATACCATTACTCACGCTACTAATCGCTTGGCTGTCTTTAGCAAGTAACTCTAAGGCAGCAAGACCCTCGTTGAACTCTTGTTGTAAATGACTCATGTGCGTGGCTAAATGTGCGCTTTCATCAGCACCTTTTTGTACTTTTTTGGCTGCAGATGAAGCTAAATCAACGGCTTGAGAGGCAGACACCTCGACATGTTCGGCAGCTTGGCTCATTTCTGATAAAGCTTGGCTAATAGTTGACACACTTTGTTGCTGAACTTGTACATCTTGACTGGTTTTTTCAGAGTGACTCGTCACTGTATCTGTGGTTGATATTACACTGCTCGTAGTGTGCTTGACTTCATTTACCATCAAAGAAAATGATGCCAATACATGATTAAACTCTTTTCCTATTGAGGTTAACTCATCTTTACCTGTTAACTTTAAACGCGCAGAGATATTACCTTGCGCGGCACTGTTAGCGGTTTCTGAAAAAAGCTTCAGGGTATCAACTACTAAACGATAAAATCCAAGCATCAAGTAACTGGCTATTATTAAAGATAATAGAGCCGCAGCGATAACAAGGTACAAAATGAATTGTTCATTGTTTAGCTTATAACTAATGATACTCGTAAGGGCTGGCTCAGTGTCAGCAATGTACTCATCTATACTTTGGTTTAAATTCGCTTTAAGGCTCAAAAATTGTGCTTTGCTTAATTCTATCGTATCAGGCTCCAACAGCCTTTGGTTAACTTGTTGCGAGAACTGAGATATGTTTTCTAGTAATGTTTCAGCACTTGGAGATAGTTGCTCTTTTATTTTATGGTCTTGTTGGAAGGCGATGGATAACGCATCTTTAAATTGCCCAGATAACTGGGGCATCGCTTTAATTTGGTTTGATAAAGCAATAAAGCTTTCTGGCGTAAACTTACCTTGATTTAATACTTTTTCAGCACTTTGGTAGGTGCTATTAAGATGGTAAATCAAGTTAGGCAAATGGGTGACTAAAGTACGATTTAAGTAATTAATAGTGAGGTTTTGACTAACAGCTAATTGCGACTCAATTGATACTGTTTCAAGTATGTTTTCTTCACTCGATGCATTGTGAGCATAACCTAAAGTTTGGGCGGAATTCAGCATGGCTTGTTGCTTGTTATCGACAAGATACGATAACAGCAAGCGGTAACTATTGATGCCTTTGTATTGTTGTTTTGAAACTTGGATATTTTCATTTAACAGACTGATTAGAAAAAATAAGCTCAGACACAGAGGAAAAACTAATAAACTAAACAATAAAGTAATTTTATGTTTGTACTTAAGTTGTGCCATTAAATTAACAGCAGGTATTATGAGTCTATTCACAGCTTTCTCGCTAAACAATACTAGTATAAAAAGAATAGACCGAAAAATAAGATATTTTCATTCAAATAAAAAAAGCCCTCACACTTTCATGTGAGGGCTTTTTCAAAATAATAGCTTTTTACAGCTTCGCGAATGCGCGCTCTGCGGCTGCAATGGTGTCGTTGATCTCTTTTTCAGAGTGTTCAGCGCACACAAAACCTGCTTCAAACGCAGAAGGAGCGAGGTAAACACCTTCTTCTAGCATTAAGTGGAAGAACTTTTTGAAGCGTTCTAAATCACACTCAGTCGCTTGTTGGTAGCTAGTTACTTTTTCTTTATCAGTAAAGAAGAAGCCGTACATACCACCTGCGTAGTTTGTTGTAAGTGCAATACCTGCTTTTTTCGCAGCGGCTTCAAAGCCTTCACAAATTGCTTTGCTCTTTGCTTCAAGCTCGTCGTGCAGGCCGTCAGCACTTAAAAGTTCTAAAGATTTTAAACCGGCAGCCATGGCAATTGGGTTACCTGATAATGTGCCCGCTTGATAAACTGGGCCAACAGGTGCGATGTAATCCATGATTTCTTTCTTACCGCCAAATGCACCCACAGGCATACCGCCACCGATCACTTTACCTAAACAGGTTAGGTCTGGTTTGATGTTGTAGTAAGCTTGTGCGCCACCTAAAGCAACACGGAAACCTGTCATTACTTCATCAAAAATAAGCACAGATTTGTATTCATCACACACCTCACGCAGACCTTCTAAGAAGCCTGGTACAGGTGGAATACAGTTCATGTTGCCAGCAACTGGCTCAACGATGATACAAGCGATGTCGTCAGCATATTTTGCGAAAATTGCTTTTACTTCATCAAGGTTATTAAACGACACAGTTAATGTGTGCTTAGCAAAGTCTTCAGGAATACCTGGTGAGTTTGGTACACCCATAGTCAGTGCGCCTGAGCCTGCTTTTACTAGTAGTGAGTCTGCATGACCGTGGTAACAGCCTTCAAACTTTAAGATTTTGTCACGGCCAGTGAAACCACGTGCTAAGCGAATCGCACTCATTGTAGCTTCAGTACCTGAGCTTACCATACGTACTTTTTCGATTGATGGTACTAGCTCTTTTACTTTTTCGGCCATTAAGATTTCAGTTTCGGTTGGCGCACCATAGCTTAGGCCATTTTCAACGGCTTCTAATACCGCTTGCTTAATAGCTGGGTGGTTATGACCCATGATCATTGGTCCCCATGAACCAACGTAATCGATATAACGGTTACCATCAGCATCAAAGGTAAAAGGGCCTTCAGCTTTAGTGATGAATAAAGGAGTACCGCCAACGCCATTGAAGGCACGAACTGGTGAGTTAACACCGCCTGGGATTGATTCTTGCGCGCGATTAAAAAGATCTTGGCTAATTGTCATGAATAGTCCTATTGGGTTGTCACGTTAAATGAGTTGGTTTGCGAGGGCTCAAAGAGCCCAAAACGAAGCAAGTTAGCTATTACGTTTACGGCTAAACCAAGGCACGTCGACTTCATATTGCTCAACTTTGTCGGCAACATCTAAGGTTAGAGCAAACAACGCCATGCGAATTAACACGCCATTTTGCACTTGGCGGAAAATTGCTAGGTTGTCGTTGCTATTTAAATCGTTATCTAGCTCGTTTGCCTCTAAACGGCTGTCACGAGGGAGCGGGTGCATCAATACTGAGTTTGGCTTACAGTGTGCGTTGTAAATTGCTTGGCTGATACGGAAACCACCACGGTATTTGTTAGCTTCTTCTTGTGAAGGGAAGCGTTCTTCTTGGATACGGGTTTGATACACAATATCGGCCGCCAAGTTGCCTTCCATCTTATCGACTACTTGAATTTTATGACCTGCGTTATCTACAGCATCTAAAATGTATTCTGGCATTTGTAAGCCATCAGGTGCCACCATAGAGAACTTAACGTCTTTATAATGACAAAGTAATTTAGATAAAGAGTGCACAGTACGGCCATATTTTAAATCACCTACTAGGGCAATGTGCATACCGTCGATGCTTTGGTTGAAGCGACCTAGTTCACGCTCAATTGTTAGTAAGTCCAGTAGGGCTTGTGTTGGGTGCTCATTTGGGCCGTCACCGCCATTAATCACTGGCACGTCACACCCAGTGGCAAACTCAGCAACAGATCCTGCGTCAGGGTGGCGCATTGCGACTGCATCTGCATACGCTGAGATAACGCGAGCGGTATCATACAAAGATTCACCTTTTGCAAGCGCCGAGCTTTGCATACCTGTTGTTTCACGAACCAAACCACCTAGTAAGTTAAATGCTGTACCAAAACTTACGCGAGTACGCGTGCTTGGTTCAAAGAACAAGTTCGCTAAAATTGCGCCCTCTAAAACATTGGTGCGCTTTTGCTTTTTAGCATAAGGCTCCATTTTCTTAGCAACTGCAAAAATACGTTCAATACAATCTCGATCAAGCTGATTGACCGACAGGATATTTTCACCTTGGAAACTTAGCATGGGGTTTGTTCCTAATCATATTTATAGGGCGCTGGCACTCGGTATGGGAGGCCGCATAAATTTGCGCAGTACTATAGCAAATTTTTAACGTTCACAGCAGCAAATTATAAGTTAGGTTTAATAATTGCCAGTGCCACTATAGCTAAAAGGATGAGTACCGGAACTTCATTAAAAATACGGTAAAAGCGATCGCTACGAGTATTGCGATCATGCTTAAAGTCAGCCAGTAATTTAAAGCAATAGCCATGATAAATATAAAGGATAATTACTAACACCAGTTTGTAGTGCAGCCACATGCTGTATCTAAACCAATCACGACCATATTCAAAAATGGTCAGTAAGCCAAATACCAATGTTAAAACGGCAAACGGCGTCACAAAAAACAGTAAGCGGCGTTCCATTACTTTCAGCATTGAGTTACAGGCTTTTTCTTCACTCATTGCGTGGTAAACAAAAAGACGTGGCAGGTAAAAAATACCGGCAAACCAAGCAATCATAAAAAATACGTGGAAGGTTTTATAAACTAATAGCGCAGTCATTTAAGCATCCATTTTAATTGTTATAACAAACTATTGCGTATGGTAAGAATATGTCTGATTTGGTCCCAACGCAAAAGGCCCATAATCTGTTGGTTATCAAGTAGGTTGTAAATATACACCGCACCGCTGCGTTTATCTTTTAGTAAGTCAAAAGCATCGGCTAATGTTGCTTGGCTACTAAGGCCGGCAAGGCTGACATATTTGATGTTACTTTCTTGGTCAGACATCAAACTTAAATCATATTCAGCAAGACGATAGCCATTCTCTTCATCATGAACAATCAGCGGGGTTTGGCTATCAAGGGCATCGAGCGATTCTTTAATTTGTTGTTTGTCGTCACTGTAAAGCAGTTTGAACTGCTCATCCATTTCATCCATCACGCCTACTTTTTGTAATGCTTCTGTGGCAGGCGATATTTGATACTCAAGCCCTTGGAAGTCAAGTTGCTGCATAAAAATAGAGCGGTTACCAAAAAACTGTAATGCTGTGACATAAGCCGTTGAGATCACCAACATGGCTGGCACAATAATCTCGGGGCTTGAGGTTAACTCCATAACCGTAGTGAGTGCAGCAAGTGGTGCGTGTAATGTAGCGGCCAATAACCCAGCCATGCCAAGCATGCTGTAGGTACCCGTGATATCTACTCCTGGGCTAATAAACTGCGCAAAGAAGGCCATTAAGGTGCCCATTAATACCCCAAGCCCAATAACAGGGCCGATGATCCCACCCGGAATACCCAAACCAATGGCAAATAAGGTGGCGAGTAATTTGGCAATCAAGATGGTTGTTAAAAACTGCACATCATCTGGTGATTCAATAGCAATAGTGATGGCGCTCATACCTGAACCCATTGCATGAGGAACCATATAAGCAATTAACCCTGCAATTAACCCTGCCAGTAATAGGCGAGGAAACATGCTAAGCGGTTTAAAAGTGCGGATTATAAGCATCAAGTTTTGATTAAACGCATAGGCAACAGCCCCTAGTGCCATACCAAAAATGATTAAAAATGGGTAATGCCAGCCACTCAATGGGTTCATGGTGATAAGCGCAAGCTCTGAAGCATCACCAAATACAAACTGAGTGGCTAAAGCACCAGTAACCGCAGCGAGCATAATGGGCACAAAAATATGCACTTTATATTCCCTAAGCACCACCTCCATAACAAAGATAACGGCTGCAAGTGGGGTGTTAAATGAGGCTGCAATTCCGGCTGCAACGCCACAACCGGTGAGGGTACGCATTGCATTGTGTGGAAGGTGTAGTTTATCGGCCAGTAAACTGGCACCTGTTGCACCCATATGCACTGACGGGCCTTCTCGGCCCACCGAAAAACCACTGATCAAGGCTAAAGCACCACCAACAAATTGGTTAACCGTGTTATAGAGTGGCATATGACCGTAGTATTTTTTTATTCGATGAATGACAAATGGAATACCAAGTCGATAATGTTTAAATCCAGTTGAAGCTGCAAAAAGAGCAATTAATAAGGCTGCGCCGACTGGTAATAAAACACGTTCAAGAGTAGGAAGCGTAGAAAAGTCATCAGGCTTTTCTAAGAATAAGCTCTGGAAAAACATGATCGTAAGGCGAAAGAATATGATCAGCACTGCCGCAATTAACCCTGCACTCACACCAAGTAAGCACAATTGCACAGATGTTTTAGGCTTTGCTAGTCGACGTCTTAGTCTCTCAAGCCACACGCATATTTCCTCACAGCACTTTTGAGCCGCAGTTTACCAAATCAAACTCACTAAGTCGTTGGCATTTTATATTTTTATCTTCTTTTTGGGAAAATCGAGCTGATTATAATATTTAATGACTGAGCCAAGGTTATGGTTGCATACTTATCACTGTCATAGGAGAGTTATGTTTTTGCTTGTACATGCGCTCATCAGCTTTATTTAATAAGTCGTCAAGTGATTTTGCATCATCAGGATATAAAGCATAACCAACACTTGCGCCTACACTTAAATAACCCACCTCAGATGCAATTGGCGTTGATATTGAGTTAATAAAACGTGTTAGAGCTCGCTCAATCTGATTTTGATTTTCTATATCAGTAATGACTATGACAAATTCATCACCCCCAATGCGTGCAACACAATCTGTTTTTCGGGCTGTTTCAAGTAACCGTTTAGCAATTTCAACAAGCACGAAATCACCAACTAAATGACCATGGGTGTCATTGATGGGCTTAAATTTGTCAAGGTCAAAGTATAAACAACCAACCTTACCACCTGTGCGTTCAACACGGTCAAACTCATGATTAATAAACTTACTTAAAGCGCTTCTATTTGCAAGACCGGTAAGATGATCTGTTTGTGCCAACATTCGTATCTGTTGTTCAGCCAAAACCCGCTTGGTAATATCAAAATTGACGCCGATCATCCGTTTTCCGTAGATTCTTCCGTCGGCATTGATGTAGCGAGTTCTGCCAGAAGATAAAACGATACGAAACTCAGCATGAAATTCTTCATTGTTTAGTATCGAAAGCTTGAGCTTATTTGTAACGTCCTCATAATCATCTGGGTGTAAGGTGCTCGCCCATGTTGAGTAATTGCCTTTAAAAGATGTTTTTGGAATTTCGAACAAGGTATGCATCCAGTCATCCCAGATTAATTCATTGGTTTCAAAGTTCCACTCCCAAATTCCAATGTGTGCTGCATCTGCAGCCATTGACATCCGTTGGTGTAAGTTCTCAAGATCTGTTTTTGCTTGTTTTAATTCAGTAACATCTTCAGATACATCCAGTAAGTAGCGAGCTTTTCCTTGAGCGTCTCTAATTGCGAGCTTTCTGGTTCGAAGATAATGCGTTCGACCATTTATGGTCATAGGCTTCTCAGTTACAAAAAGTGTTTCGTTACTTTTTAGTACATCCCTATCTGTTTGAATAAAATTCACGGCGTCCTCATCGCTAAAAATATCAAAGTCATTTAAGCCAATGAGTTGCTCTTTAGTTTTACCTAAAAGTTGCTCACCTGCTTTATTGACATGGCTAAATGTTAGATGCTCGGCCTCTTTTACGAACAGCATAATAGGTAAGTTATCGAAAATTGTTTGTGTAAACGCTTCTTGGTTTTGAATGTCGCTTAGGTCTTTAATAGTTGCAACGTAAGAGCCCGCTTCTTTTTTGCCAATGGAGCTAATTGTGAGAGTGATAGGAAAGTAGCATTTATCTTTACGTAACCCCTTTAATAGGCGGCTCTTATTTGTACTCACGTTTTCTTTTTTTTGCTGTGGGTCGCAGAATATCTCATCTAACTGCGATGATTGTTTTGGGATTAAAGTGTGGATATGTTTACCGATTAGGTGGGTTGGTTCATAGCCAAAAACAGGAAGAACTGCTGGGTTAGCGAATTCAATTACTCCTACATTATTAAAGCTAATAACGACATCTTGAACTGTATTCAGCACGGCTTCAAGTTTGGCTGATAGTAAACTTCGTGCTCTAAGTTCGACAATTCCTAATACAAACAGACTTAGGGCTAATAAGACGGATATAATTAATTTTGCAAGCGCAGCGTTATCATGGCCAGATGTATAAATGGTATAATCAGTCTCAAATACAGTCATTGAAATCATACCAATGTAGTGCATGCTTGAAATAGCACTCCCCATAATGACTGCAACGAGAATGTTTATACGTGTTTGGTTTACCTCACGCTCATTTCTAAAATCATTAATCCATAGTGCAATGCCAGAAAGAACAATTGCGACTAAAATCGATAATGAAAATAACCAAGGTTCATAGGCCATGTGGGCTGGCATCATCATTGCCATCATGCCAATAAAGTGCATACAACCAATACCAGCCCCCATAAGTACACTTCGAAAAACTAGCCCTTTGCCACGCCCAATAGTGGGGGAAAGAACAATATAACTTGCAAAAACGCTTGGCAAAATAGAGATCAAAGTGACCGTGATGTTGTATTCAACAGCGATAGGAAGTTTATAGGCGAGCATACCTACAAAATGCATACCCCAGATACCAATACCTAAAAAGCACGATGCTAACAAAGTCCATACAAGGCTTTCATTTCTTAATTGAGAGCTTTTAATTTTTGCTGATAGTAAAAATGAAATGTAAGAAGCAAAGACCGCAGTAAGTACGGATAAGCAAACGAGTAAACTATCGTACTGCGCAGGGATTGTTTGCGAGCTAGTTAAGCTTGGACTAATGAAATGCAGCTTTAAATGATCTATCACTGTGATGGTCCCTCATCGCATAACTTTTATATGGGTAAAAAGTACTACAATTAAATGTTAGTTCAATGCGAATATGTTAGCCAATCCTATACTAAAATATTTTCAATGGGAGGCGATACTTGATTAAAATACTCGGGTATTAGATAATTGCGACCATTATAGGTTTTGAGGGTTTTGGTATGTCAGATGAGTTGCCAATCAAGTTCAGCGATGCAGCAGCTGTTCGCGTTAAACAGTTAATCGAGGAAGAAGAAAATCCTGATCTAAAGCTACGTGTATACGTTACAGGTGGTGGTTGCTCAGGTTTCCAATATGGTTTTACTTTTGATGAAAAAGCTAACCCTGGCGATTTAGAAATTGTTAAAAATGGTGTAACGCTAGTTGTTGACCCTATGAGTATTCAATACCTAGTTGATGGTACCGTTGATTACACAGAAGGCCTTGAAGGGGCTCGCTTTTTTGTGAATAACCCGAACGCAACTACAACCTGTGGTTGCGGAGCCAGCTTCAGCGTTTAATTATTTATGAAAGCCACTTGATGTGGCTTTTTTATTGCTTAAACTTCTCATAATATCCTGCCTCTGCTAAATTTTACGCATTATTAGAAGGAATTTTGCGTTGCCAAATATAACTACAACAATAGAAAAGAAACCCTATATTTTAGCTATCGCCATTGTTTTGGTGATTATATTGTGGATGCTATCCGGCGATAGCAAAGCAGATCAAAACGCGCAGCAAAGTAAAGAACAAGCCCAAGAGCGCTTGCCTAAAGTGCAGGTGATGTCATTAGTTGCTAAGAAAATAAATAAAAACCTGACCTTTTACGGTAAATCAGAGCCTGACAAAATCGCAAATATTAGCGCTAGGCAAGCAGGACAAGTACTCGAAATCTTGGTTGAAGAAGGTCAGTTTGTAAAACAAGAACAGGTTATTTTACGCCTCGATAAATCTGATTTAGCCGCCCAAATTACATCAGCAGAAGCCTTAGTGGCACAGTATCAAACTGAATACGAAGGCGCCCTTAAGCTAAATCAGCAAGGTTTACAGAACAAAGTATTAACCATGCAAGCGCAAGCTATGTTGCAACAGGCTAAAGCAACCTTAGTTAGCCTTGAATTAAAACTAGAGCGCACTGAAGTACGCGCTGCTTTTGATGGCGTTATTAACAAACGTTTAGTCGAAATTGGTGATTATGTTGGCATAGGCGACCCTATTTTACAGCTCGCTGATTTAGACCCGTTAATTGTTAGAGCCGATGCGACTCAAAAAGAAGTGCAAGGCTTAGAAGTCGGGCAAGCTACTTTTGCTCATGTTTTAAATGACAAAACCTATCCTGGTCGTATTCGTTATATTGCATCTGTTGCTGATGACAGCACCAATACATTTCGCATCGAAGCGGCGTTTGAAAACCCAGGAATGAAATACAAAGCAGGTTTTTCGACTCAGCTAAATATTGAGTTGCCAACTGAGCCTGCAATGTTATTAAGCCCGGCTTTTATGGCCCTTGATGAGCAAGGTAATATCGGCGTAAAAGTCGTGAATGACGATAATATTGTTGAGTTTAAATCGGTGAATCTGGCTAAAAGTACCGAGCAGGGGGTTTGGCTTTGGGGTTTAGGCGAACAAGCAAATGTCATTACCCTTGGTCAAGGTTTTGTGCGTGCCGGTGATAAAGTTGAGCCAGTGTTTACTGGAACTACGAGCAACTAAGTATGAAAAACTTAATCGAAGCGTCGTTGACTCACACGCGTACAGTTTTATCTATTTTCATCTTGTTGCTGATCTCGGGCTGGGTGACATATCAAACCATCCCTAAAGAAGCGAATCCTGATGTCACCATTCCTTTTATTTATGTGTCGATTATTCATGACGGTATTTCCCCTGAAGATGCTGAGCGGCTATTAGTTAGGCCAATGGAGATTGAGCTCCGCTCGATTGAAGGCGTAAAAGAAATGTCAGCGGTGGCAAGTGAAGGGCATGCCTCTGTGACCCTTGAATTTATCGCGGGTATGGATCCCAAAGAAGCCTTAGCTGATGTACGAGATAAAGTCAGCTTAGCTAAGGCGAAACTGCCTTCTGAATCAGAAGAACCAGAAGTTCATGAAATCTTGATGGAAGACGAGCAACCGACTATTACATTAACTTTGTCCGGTGATGCGCCAGAACGAGGTTTGTTAACACTTGCTCGTAATCTTAAAGATGAACTAGAAAGCATTTCTAGCGTATTAGAAGTTGATGTAGGTGGTGATCGCGAGGACATGGTCGAAATTGAGGTCGATCCACTGGCGATGATTTCTTATGGCTTAGAACCGAGTGACATCATTCAACTGCTATCAAATAACAACCGCTTAGTTGCTGCCGGTACACTTGATACTGGTAAAGGACGCTTTGCTGTAAAAATCCCGTCGGTATTTGAGACGATTCAGGATGTCATGGAGCAACCCGTGAAAGTCGTTGGCGATAGGGTGGTACGTTTTATGGACGTAGCAAAAATTCGTCGAGCGTATAAAGACCCAACCTCAATCGCACGTATTAATGGCCGCCATGCGGTTTCGCTGGAAGTAAAAAAACGTGCAGGTGAAAATATTATTGATACGGTCGAACAAGTGAAGCAAGTGGTCAATGAGGCCAAGAAAATATGGCCTGATCATATACGCGTTGATTACACCGGCGACATGTCAAAAGACGTAAAGATGATGCTCTCTGATCTGCAAAATAATGTGCTGTCTGCCGTATTATTGGTGGTTATCGTTATTGTGGCAGTACTTGGTGCGCGCACGGCATTTTTAGTGGGTATTGCCATTCCCGGTTCATTCTTAACGGGGATTTTAGTGATCTCTGTGTTTGGTTTAACGGTGAATATCGTAGTGCTCTTTGCGCTCATCATGGCTGTCGGTATGCTGGTGGATGGCGCAATTGTTGTTAGTGAGTTTGCAGACAGAGCAATGAGTGAAGGCAAACAGCGCAAGGTTGCATATAAACTGGCTGCAGAACGAATGGCATGGCCAATTATCGCCTCTACGGCAACAACATTAGCGGCCTTTGCCCCGCTGATATTTTGGCCGGGAATGATGGGCGAGTTTATGAAATACTTGCCGATTACACTTATTGCTACCTTGTCTGCATCATTACTTATGGCACTGGTGTTTGTACCAACTATTGGTGGACTAATAGGTAAATCAAGGCCGCTTTCTGAGCAGCAAAAACATGATTTAGAGTTAGCAGAGTCTGGCGATTTAACACAAATTAAAGGGATGCTAGGGCGTTATATTCGAGTGCTTGATTATGCAACAGAGCGTCCTTGGTGGAGCCTTGCTGCTGCAATCGTGTTTTCTATTATGGTGTTTTTTGCCTTTGCTATTTCTAAGCTTGGCGTTGAGTTCTTTCCTGATGTTGAGCCAAATGGCGTCAATATCAAAGTACGTTCTTACAGTGACTTATCCATCTTTGAAAAAGACGTGATCATGAAAGATATTGAGTCGCGCATCCTAAAAGTGGAAGGTATAAAAACTCTGTATGCCCGTACTGGTGGTAAAGATCAAGTAGGCACGTTTAGAATGAATCTAAAAGATTGGGATGAGCGTCCGCCCGCAGAAGATATTATCAGCCAAGTTAACGAAATCACGGCAAGTTATGCCGGTGTAGAAATTGAACTTCGTAAAGATGAAAACGGCCCGGGTGGTGGTAAAGCGTTAAGCATTGAGCTGAGCTCTCGGTTTGTTGATGTGCTTAACAGTGAAGCTAAACGAGTAAGGCAAGCTATCGAGAATGATGGCGCGTTTCGAAATGTTGATGACAGTGCTTCAAAACCAGGCATTGAGTGGCAACTTAAATTGAATCGTTCGGATGCCGCTCGTTTTGGTGCCGACGCCAGTATGTTAGGGGCAAATGTTCAGCTTATTACCAATGGCTTGAAATTAGGGGAATACCGTCCAGATGATGTGGATGACGAGATTGATATTCGCGTACGTTTCCCCCATGACAAACGTGATTTAGGACGTCTTGAAACGCTTCGTGTAAAAACCATGCACGGGCAAGTGCCAATTAGTCACTTTGTTGAGCGTCAAGCAGCGCCTAAAGTCGATACTATCCGTCGTGTAGATTCTCAACGCGTTGTTACCGTTAATGCTGACATGAAGCCGGGTGAACAACTTGCCAAGGCATTGCCGCGCTTACAAGCGCAATTAGAAGAGCAAGGATTAGACCCTCGCGTGAAAATTAAAGTGCGTGGTGAAACTGAAGATCAAGATGAATCAGAAGCCTTTCTTGAGCAGGCTTTTGTGGTTGCCCTATTTGTGATGGGTATCATTTTGGTGACGCAATTTAATAGCTTTTATCAAGCATTTTTGATTTTAAGTGCTGTGCTATTTTCAACTGTGGGTGTGTTCTTAGGTTTAATCGTATTACAGCAACCGTTTGGTATTGTGATGTCAGGTATTGGGGTTATTTCGCTTGCAGGTATTGTGGTTAATAACAATATAGTATTGATTGATACCTATAATGTTTTACGAAGCCAAGGTCTGGCTGCCAAAGATGCGATTTTGCGAACCGGTGCACAGCGTTTGCGTCCGGTATTGCTAACGACTGTTACCACCATTTTGGGATTGATGCCAATGGTACTCCAAGTGAATATTGATTTATTTAACCGTCACATTGATTTTGGTGCGCCATCTACTCAGTGGTGGGTGCAATTGGCAACAGCCGTTGCGGGTGGTTTAACATTTGCCACGGTGTTGACACTTGTGCTTACACCGTGTTTGTTAATGCTGCGAGATCGCCGTAGATAGTAATAGGTAAATTCGTTACCGATTAATTAAAAATGAGTGACCCTAGTGTTGGGTCACTTTAATCATCAGTAAAAAGAAGCCTAAAACTAACGCTGATGCGACCAAAATGTATACAAAGCCATTTTTACCTTGCTTAATTGGTACTCGATTGTGTTTAAAAAATAGGTACCATGCTACACACAGTACAATTGGCAACAAAAATAATATACGAAACATTTCTTAGCCTTTTTCAGTATTTACGTACACTTTAAGCATAAATATGCAGAATTTAAAGCGATACTTTCATCTTGTTTGACTTCCAATTGATCAATTTTTTGGTACAGTTAACCAGTTAACTATAGAGCACATGCTTTAATTTTAGCTACACTAAGACATGTATACTAATAAGGTCCATACCTAAAAGGTGGACATTTGTATAATTAATAATTCAAAGTGAAAATTATTAGTATATAATGTATCCAAGAGTGAGACGGGCAAATTTCACTCTTAAGTTTATTAATTTAAATCATCTAGTAGGAGATGTATTTTATGATGGGTAAAACAGTTTCTTCTGAAGAAAACTCGAAATTAACGAAATGGCTTAAAACTAAACGCCACGAGAAAGGTCACACAATGCGTAGCCTTGCGCAGGTTTTAGGTACGCCGCATTCTTTTATCGGTAAAATTGAAAACCAAGAACGTCGACTAGATGTTATTGAGTTCATACGTTATTGCGATGCTTTAGAAGTTGACCCGTACGAAGGTCTTAATTTGCTAAAAGACGCATAATTTTTTAGTGCTTTGTGGTGAAATGACACTACTAAAGTAATACAAATAGTGCAGGGAGGCGCTATTAAAATTTCACCATTTATCTCTCCTCTAAAATTACTTTCGTATCTAACTTGTTAAATCCCTTTGATGATAGTTGTTTTCTAGTGCATAAAGCTTATGCCTAATTAAAAATAAGAAAATTAATGAAGGTAAAACCATAAGTGCTGTCACTACAAAGAACATCGCCCAATTTCCTCCTAACCAGTCATCAATGACCACGCCGCTATAACTTGAAAGTAAAGTTCTACCTAAATTACCTAATGAAGCAAGTAGCGCATAGTGAGTGGCACTAAATGCTCGGTCGCAAAGCATAGATATAAACGCCACCATGGCAACCAGAGACCAAGCCTGTGTAAAACCATCAATAATGATTGCAAACGCGTAAAGGCTCAATTTAGGGCCTGCTATAGCAATCCAAGCGAAGGCGAGATTTGAGGCTGCCATCGCAATACCACTAATAAATAAGCCTTTAACAATGCCATATCGTTGGTTAAACAAACTACCTAGAAAGGTGAAAGCGATAGTAAGTACTGCCGTACCTACTTTTGAGAAGGTAGCAATATCGCTATTCGAGAAGCCCACTTCTTTATAAAACACGATAGACATTCGCCCTAAGAAGGCCTCGCCGATTTTAAATAAGAAAATAAAAGCTAATAAAGCCAATGCTGTTTTTACCCCGTTACGGGCGAAGAAGGTTCTAAAAGGATCAAAAACGGTTACAGCAAGCCATGCAATAACTTTAGCAAAGCGAGTTTGCGTACTACCAGCCAGCTTTTGTTGATAGGTTTGCTCAAGCTCTGCTTGAACTGCATCGCGATTTGATTCTGGTTCTTTCGCCCAAAATACGCTGCTCATTAATAGCAGCATCACGACAGATAGGAAAAAGTAAACTTGTGGCCAATCAATTGAAGGAATGTCGGCCATATAAAACGGTAGGGCGCCTAATAGAGCATAGCCGCTCCACCAACCTGAGGTTGCCATTGCTGCCGCTGCGGTGGCTTTATGGCTTTCGTTTTCGGCTAAAGTGTCGATACGAAATGCATCAATAGCAATGTCTTGAGTTGCAGATGCTATTGCAATCACTAAACACAGTGCGGCAGCAAACCAAAGGTTGGCTTTGATATCGAGCCCTGCAAGCGAAAAGGTACCAATAAAAATGACTGACTGGCAGAGTAAAATCCAGCTACGGCGCTGGCCTAGCCAGTTAAATAAAAAGGGTAACTTTACACGGTCAACGAGCGGTGACCATAAAAAGTTAATGCTATATGCACCAAACACGATGCCAAACAACCCAATCATGCTGCGGCTTAGGCCTTCATCTTTTAGCCAGGCCGACATGACAGAGCCAATCAATACCCACGGAAAGCCGCTGCTAATACCAAAAATAAATATATTAATTAAACGTTTATCTTTGAAGTATGAGAAATACTCTGAAAAAGAAAGGGTTTTTGTCATAGTGTTGCCAGTTTAAGGGGCGTGCGCCCCTATTTATTATTGATTAGCGTCAAGCACTTTTACGTTTAAGATAACAACAGGATCTTTGGGTACAAAGCTGTAACCAATTTTTTCATTGAAAGCAGTTTCGACACGCATGATTTTGTCTAGAGTTTCGTAGCCATCCATGACCATACCAAATACAGCAAAGCCCCAATCACGACCTGGATTAAGATGGTCGTTGTCGTCCATATTAAAGAAGAATTGACGCGTACCTGAGTGTGGTTTACGGTCTTGATATGCCATTGCGATACTATACATATCGTTTTTTAACCCGTTGCCACTTTCATTGAAAATAGGGTCACCTTCGTACAGACCATCGTAGTCTTTATCGTAACCTCCGCCTTGAATTACAAAATCACGTTCGTTGTCTTCATCACGTTCAACACGGTGAAATACACTACCTTGATAGCTACCATCGGCAACGTAAGTTAGAAAGTTATTTACTGTGATTGGTGCGCGTGAACGATCCATTTCGACCACAATACTGCCAAGCGTAGTGACAATTTCTACGCGTGGAAACATATTGTCTTTTTGAATAAACTTACCTTCAGTCGCTGCGAATGAACTGTGAGCAAAAAACAATAAAAAACTAAGTAATAAAATGCGTTTCATGGTTAACCTTCTAAATAGGCGATTAATTCTGGGTCAGATACAATGCGTGTTATAACCTGTTCAGTCAACTTATTAAGTTGACCTTCTATTTTTGCACGGTCATGACTGAGTGGTCCTTCAAGATTTGCGTTGCCGCGGTATATCTTACTAAAGTTACTTGTACTTTTAATCACTCTTAAACCAAACTCCACATTTGCAGCACTACTGTGCGTCATCATCTTTTCGGTGACAGTTGCTTGCAACTTATGAATATCTAATTCAAAACGTGTAGTTGCTAAGTTTGAAATGTTTGCACCATTTCGGCTCAGAGCACTGTCTAAGGCACTTTTCACAGAATCAGCTATTCCAGGGCTTGCAAGCGTTTTTACTTTGTCTGAACCAATGATTTTAAGAGTCACATTGTCACCACGTAAGTCAATTACGCTGGTGCTAACATTACTGTTAATAGTTGAAATTTTCCCGCCTTGATAAACGGGGTTCAAAATTAACTGATTTGGCTGATTGCTACACGCAGATAGGGCGGCTAGCAAGCATAAAGGAAGTATTTTTTTCATTTAGTTAGCTCCATTAATTATTCTTTGTAGCACTTAGTACGACAAACTTTTTATTAGATCCTAATAGCTTACAATTGCCGAACATGCGTTTTAACTTTTCATGATAGTCTAGATGACGATTACCAATAATTCTTAATTCACCACCGTGCTTTAATGTTTGTTTTGCCTGTTTGAACATTTGCCAAGCGATATGATCGGTGACCGCTTGCGCTTGGTGGAATGGTGGGTTACATAAAACAAGGTCAACACTGTTAGGTTGAAAATCGGTTAAACAGTCGTTTTGAACAAACTCACACTGGTCTAATTGCTCAGGTAAATTGTGAGTTATGTTCAATTTGGCAGATTCAACGGCCATAAAGGACTCATCAACGAAGGTTACATGGGCTTTAGGGCAACGTTTGAGAGTCATCAACCCAACAACACCATTACCACAGCCTAAATCAATGATGCTGCGGGCTTTACTTGTTTGTGGCAAATAGTTAAAGAAAAAGCGCGCGCCGATATCTAATGAGTCCCGAGAAAATACATTGGCATGATTTTGAATTTCAAATTCACTGCCTTCAAGTGGCCAGTTAACAGGAAAGGGGGCTACTTTATTAAGACCACTGGTTTTACTGATAATTAAACGGGACTTTTTAACCGCTAAGCTGGTTGATGTTTCACCGATATACTGACTAAAAGCCTTTATTGTTGAGTTATGAATGTCTTTCGTTTTTCCAGCTGCAATAACATCAATGTCAGCAGGTAAAGCTGCACTGATTGCGGCAAGTTGATGCTGAAGATAGCCTAAATTGCGTGGCACTTTTAATATCACTAAATCAACCTGATTAGGTAATGCTGCTAATGAGTCCAGTTGCGTTAAAGAATCTGTTGATAACTCATTGGTTTGTAAATTATAGCGGGTAGCTTGATGACCAATATACGAGTCGTTAACTGAATAAACTGTTAACGTATTAAAGGCACAGGATAAGGCGCCAAAACTGTCATTGAGTATCAGGATTGAATTTGCATCTGGATAGTGCTCTTGTACATAATTGACAAGATATTCATCGCCAGAGTCCCATGCTTGAAGACTGCGATTTTTTTGATCTAACGGAAAGCGTTCTAGGGTATAGGTGTTATCACCGAGCTGTGCTTGGGTGGTCATCATGATTTTACGAAAGTATTAATGTATAGGTAAATTCTAACATGCAACAGCCAAACGCCAACCCTAATCATCTACCTGATGGGTTTTCTTACCAAGCCAATACATTGAGTGCGCAAAAAAGCCTCGAATTATTTTACTTTCTTCAGCAGCAGCTCAACTGGCAGCAACCGGCTATAAAAGTGTACGGAAAAAGCCATGTGATCCCGCGTTTGCAATGCTTTATTGCTGATCAGAACGTAAATTATGGTTACTCGGGTTCAAAATTAATCGTTGAGCCTTGGCCAGAGGTACTTGATGCTATGCGTGTACGCTTATCAAGAACTTTGCAGATACCATTTAATGCGCTTTTAGTTAATTTGTATCGAGATGGTCATGATTGTATGGGCTGGCATAGTGACGATGAGAAAGAACTTGGTGAGCAACCAACAATCGCGTCTGTATCACTAGGGGCCGAACGTGTATTTAAAATAAAGCACAAATATAAAAATGAACAATATAGCATTGTGCTGCAAAGTGGTAGCTGTTTAATCATGAATGGTTTTAGCCAGCGCGATTACCAGCATAGTTTGCCGAAGCAGCAAAGACTCAAACACCCTCGAATTAATCTTACCTTTCGTTCAATTATATAAAATCATTGGTAAATTGAGCCATGCCCTTGATATAGTAGCTGGCAATTATTTTCTTATGAAAGGTCTATGACACATGTCAATGCAACAACAAATTGAGCAAAAGCTTGCTGCGGGTATCGAATGTAAACACCTGAATGTTGTCAATGAAAGCCATATGCATAGTCGTGGAACTGAGTCGCATTTTAAAGTGGTGGTTGTGAGTGAAGAATTTGCAGGTAAACGTTTACTTGCCCGTCACCGTCAAATTAATGAGCTATTAAAAGATGAATTAGCAAATCACATTCATGCATTAGCGATTCACACATTTACTCCCGAAGAGTTCAGTGAACAACATGGACAGGCACCTGAATCACCAAAGTGCTTAGGCGGCTCAAAGTTCGACTAAATTAGCAGGACAGTCACTCAAAGTTAGAAGGACAGTCACCTAAAGTTAGAAAGACAGTCACTCAAAGTTAGCAGGACAGTCACTCAAAGTTAGAAGGACAGTCACTCTAGACTGCTGGTTACTTGGGTGTTTTAAGCTCGAAAAATTTACGTGGGTCTGAAAAGTTTACTGATCAGACCTGTATTTTAACTATTAGCCTTTAAACTAGCGCTAATTTTTATTGTGATAGATATAGGATGATCAATGGTCATTAAGCCGAAAATTCGTGGATTTATCTGCACTAACGCGCATCCAGTAGGGTGTGCTGAGCACGTACAAGAACAAATTAATTATGTGAAAGCGCAAGGACCACTGAGCAATGCACCTAAGAATGTATTAGTGATAGGTGCGTCTACAGGTTACGGCCTAGCATCACGTATCACGGCTGCATTTGGTGGCGGTGCTAAAACGTTAGGTATTTTCTTTGAAAAAGAAGGTAGCGAACGCAAAACGGGTTCTGCAGGTTGGTACAACACAGCAGCATTCCAAGCAGCCGCTGAAGAAGCTGGTTTATGGTCTAAAAATATCAATGGCGACGCGTTTTCTAACGAAATCAAGCAAAAAGCAATTGATACTATCAAAGCCGATCTAGGTAAAATTGATTTAGTTATCTACAGCCTTGCGTCACCTCGTCGTACTGATCCAAATACAGGTGAGACTTACTCATCAACACTTAAGCCTATTGGCTCAGATATCACTACGAAGAACCTAAACACTTCAAAGCGTGTGATTGATGAAGTAACGGTTGAAGCAGCAAACCAAGAAGACATCGACAATACAATTAAAGTAATGGGCGGTGAAGATTGGGAAATGTGGATTGACGCATTAAAAGAAGCAGATGTACTTGCTGATAACTTCAAAACAACGGCTTACACTTATATCGGTAAAGAATTAACATGGCCAATTTACGGTCATGCGACAATTGGTAAAGCGAAAGAAGATCTTGACCGTGCAACGCAAGCAATCAAAGAGTCAACAAAAGGCTTAAATGGTGAAGCGTATGTTTCTTCGTTAAATGCGGTTGTGACACAAGCAAGCTCGGCAATTCCAATTATGCCTTTATATATCTCTGCTTTATTCAAAGTAATGAAAGCAGACGGTACTTACGAAGGTACCATTGAGCAAATTCACTCACTATTTACTGAAAACCTTTACGGTGAAACACCACGTTTTGACGAAGGTGGTCATTTATTCCAAAACTACAAAGAGTTAGAAGATGATGTTCAAGCTCGTGTACAACATGTTTGGGATACAGTGGATACAGATACAATTGACGAATTAACGGATTACGTGGGTTACCATAATGAGTTTTTACGTTTATTCGGTTTTGGTATCGACAGTGTAGATTACGAGCAAGATGTGAATCCTGATGTTGCGATTTCACAGCTGATCGATTAATCGCTGAACAAACTTGATTTTGTAAAGTCGCTTTTTTAAGCGACTTTTTTGTTTCTTGATGAAAATAAAACTTCATCAATAGCACTTTGGTCTATATTGAATTTTATTCAAAAGGTTTTTGTAGTCTAAATAACCGTATCTGTCGTATAAATTTCATATTTGCTCTCGCATAGTCACCCTGATTGATGTTAAAATTCGGGCAATATATGTGAGGAGTTTACTGCGTTGCTTGTTTGGGGTGTTAAACAGGCTATTCTTTGATACTTAGAGTTTAACTTGAGCATATCAAATGGCGACGTGGTTGGTACGATTTTTCAGTTTCTTTCCGTTAATGTAATGCAAGTGCGTATGATCAACATAAAAAAAGGTCTGGATTTACCGATAGAGGGCGCACCTCAGCAAGTTATTCACGATGGTTCTGCCGTCAAACGTGTAGCTGTGCTAGGTGAAGAATATATTGGTATGCGTCCAACCATGCATGTTCGCGTGGATGACCAAGTCAAAAAAGGCCAGGTACTTTTTGAAGACAAAAAGAACCCAGGCGTCTTATTTACTGCACCAGCTTCTGGGGTAGTTAAAGAAATCAATCGTGGTGCTAAACGTGTGCTGCAATCTGTTGTTATTGAAGTTAATGGCAGTGAGCAAATCACCTTTGACTCTTTCAAGGCCGACGAGCTTTCGGGCTTAGACCGTGAAAAAGTTAAAGAAGTACTAGTTCAGTCAGGTCAATGGACAGCACTACGTGCTCGCCCATTCAGCAGAGTAGCTGCTTTGGATACAAATCCTAGCTCTATCTTTGTAACGGCTATCGACACTAACCCGCTAGCTGCAGATCCTGCAGTAATCATTGCTGAGAACACTCAAGCATTTGAAGCTGGTTTAGCTGTGGTATCTCGTTTAACTGACGGCAAAGTATTTGTTTGTAAACAAGCTGGTAGCCAAGTGCCTAGTTCATCAATCCCTCAAGTAGAAGTACATGAGTTTGGTGGTAAGCACCCGGCAGGTCTTGTTGGTACACACATTCATAACTTAGACCCAGTTTCTGCAAGCAAGCAGGTTTGGCACTTAGGTTACCAAGACGTAATCGCGTTTGGTAATTTATTCCTAACAGGTGAAATCTTCACAGACCGTGTTGTTTCGCTTGCTGGTCCACGTGTTAAAAACCCACGCTTAGTGAAAACTCAGCTAGGTGCATCTTTAGATGATTTAGTTGCTGGTGAATTAGAAGACGGTGATAACCGTGTAATTTCTGGTTCTGTATTATCAGGCGCTATCTCTCAAGGTCCACACGCGTTCTTAGGTCGTTACCATGTTCAAGTATCAGTATTACTTGAAGGTCGCGAAAAAGAGCTATTCGGTTGGATCGCACCAGGTGCTAACAAGTTCTCAGTAACACGTACCTTCTTATCTCACCTTGCTCCTAGCCGTCTATTTAACATGACGACTTCAACAGGTGGTTCGAAGCGTGCCATGGTTCCAATTGGCAGCTATGAGCGTGTTATGCCTTTAGACATCCTACCTACACTATTATTACGTGATTTAATCGCACGTGATCTTGATGGTGCTATTTCGTTAGGTGCGCTAGAGCTTGATGAAGAAGATTTAGCATTATGTACCTTCGTTTGTCCAGGTAAATACGAGTACGGTTCAATCCTACGCGATTGCTTGACTACGATCGAGAAGGAAGGCTAGAGAGATGGGTTTAAAGAAATTTCTAGAAGATATTGAGCCGCATTTTGAACCGGGTGGTAAACACGAAAAATGGTATGCGCTTTACGAAGCTGCAGCGACTATTTTCTACACGCCTGGTTATGTAAATAAAGGCAAAACACACGTTCGCGATAACATCGACCTAAAACGTATGATGATTTTAGTGTGGATGGCGACGTTCCCTGCAATGTTCTTTGGTATGTTCAACATCGGTCATCAGGCCGCTGGTGCTTTAGCGCAAGGTTTTGAACTAGCAAACACATGGCAAGTTGGTCTGTTCCAATTATTCGGTGGTGAATTAACTGCTGACTCTGGTTGGGGCGCGAAAATGTTTTACGGTGCCTGCTTCTTCCTACCAATATACGCAGTAACATTTGCTGTGGGTGGTTTCTGGGAAGTGCTATTTGCTTCAGTGCGTAAGCATGAAGTAAATGAAGGTTTCTTCGTAACATCTGTATTATTCGCACTAATCCTGCCTGCAACGATTCCTTTATGGCAAGTTGCACTAGGTATTACGTTTGGTGTTGTAATCGCTAAAGAAATCTTTGGTGGTACAGGTCGTAACTTCCTTAACCCTGCTCTTGCCGGTCGTGCATTCTTATTTTTCGCATACCCAGCACAAATTTCAGGTGACACAGTATGGACTGCAGTAGATTCATTCTCTGGTGCGACTATGCTTGGCCAAGCTGTTGTTGGTTCACTTGATTACAGCAACATGGAGCTATGGTGGAATGCGTTCTACGGTTTCATTCAAGGTTCTGTAGGTGAAACGTCAACACTAGCACTATTAATCGGTGGTTTATTCCTAATTTATGTGCGTATCGCTTCTTGGCGTATAGTACTAGGTGTATTCCTAGGTATGGTTGCAACGGCATTCTTACTAAATACAATTGGTTCAGAAACTAACGCTGTATTTGCTATGCCTTGGCACTGGCACTTAGTGCTTGGTGGTTTTGCATTTGGTATGTTCTTCATGGCAACAGACCCAGTATCTGCATCATTCACAGACAAAGGTAAGTTCGCTTACGGTGCGTTAATCGGCTTTATGGTTGTAATGATCCGTGTTGTTAACCCGGCATTCCCAGAAGGTATGATGCTAGCAATCTTATTTGCTAACTTATTTGCACCATTATTCGATCACTTTGTAGTGCAAGCTAATATCAAGCGGAGGTTGGCACGTAATGTCTAGTAATAACGAATCAATCGGCAAAACGCTAACCGTTGTTGTTGCACTATGTTTAGTGTGTGCAATCATCGTATCGTTTGCTTCAGTTCAGCTTCGTCCTTTACAGCAAGCTAACAAAACACAAGATATCCAACGTAATATCTTAGCGGCTGCAGGCATTGAAGTATCAGGTACTGTGTCAGATACCTTTAACTCAAAAATTGAAGCACGTGTTGTAGACATGAACACAGGTGAGTTTGTTGAAGGTGCTGATCCTAACTCATTTGACTTCGAGAAAACAAAATTCGACCAAGCCCGTAGCTTTGCGTTGAAAGCAGAAGGAATTAAAGACATCGCTGGTATTCAGCGTATGACAAAAAATTCACCTGTATATATTTCGAAGAAATCTGATGGTTCTACAGACGCAATCATTCTACCAATCCAAGGTTATGGCCTTTGGGGTGTAATGTACGGCTTCTTAGCGCTTGAAAGCGATGGTGAAACAGTTAAAAACATCAACTTCTTCAAGCACAACGAAACGCCAGGTCTAGGTGGTGAAATCCAAAATCCACAATGGACTGCTAAATGGCAAGGTAAAGAGTTACCAATCAATATCATGAAGAGCGGTGCGAAGAACGAACATCAAATCGATGGTCTTTCTGGTGCAACATTAACTTCAAACGGTGTTGATCACACAGTTGACTTCTGGACTGGCGAGCATGGCTTTGGTCCATTCCTTGCGAAAGTACGTGAAGGAGCGTTGAAATAATGGCTGATACTAAAGAAATGAAGTCGGTCCTATTTGGCCCGGTATTCGCAAATAACCCGATCGCATTACAAGTACTAGGTATTTGTTCTGCGCTAGCGGTAACATCAAGCTTAAAAAATGCACTAATCATGTCAATCGCATTGACACTAGTAACTGCGTTTTCTAGCTTGTTTATTTCGTCAATTCGTAACCACATCCCATCATCTGTACGTATCATCGTGCAAATGACGATCATCGCATCACTTGTAATCGTTGTTGACCAAGTATTGCAAGCATTCTCTTATGCAACAGCTAAAGAGCTTTCAGTATTCGTTGGTCTAATCATTACAAACTGTATCGTAATGGGTCGTGCTGAAGCATACGCAATGAAGTCACCACCGTTAATGTCTTTCTTAGATGGTATCGGTAACGGTTTAGGCTACTCAGTAGTACTACTAACTGTTGGTTTCATCCGTGAGTTATTCGGTAAAGGTTCACTATTCGGTGTTGATATTATCCCATTAGTACAAAATGGTGGCTGGTATCAACCAATGGGTCTATTGATTTTACCACCGAGTGCATTCTTCATTATTGGTTTATTCATCTGGGTACTTCGTACCTTCAAGAAAGACCAAGTAGAAGCAAAAGCGTAAGGGGCGAGCAGTGGAACATTATATTAGTTTATTTGTAAAAGCGGTTTTCATTGAAAACTTAGCTTTAGCCTTCTTCCTAGGTATGTGTACTTTCCTTGCTGTATCAAAGAAAGTAACAACGTCAATCGGCCTAGGTGTGGCAGTTATCGTGGTACTAGGTATCTCAGTACCTGTAAATAACTTGGTTTATCACGCTGTTCTTGCACCAGGTGCATTAGAGTGGCTTGGCTACCCAGAAGCAGACCTTAGCTTCTTACGTTTCTTGACTTTCATCGGTGTTATTGCAGCACTTGTACAAATTCTTGAAATGGCATTAGATAAGTTCTTCCCTGCACTTTACAACGCGTTAGGTATCTTCTTACCACTGATCACAGTTAACTGTGCGATCTTCGGTGCGGTATCTTTCATGGTTGAGCGTAACTATAACTTCGGCGAGTCTGTTGTTTATGGTATCGGTTCAGGTGTGGGCTGGGCACTAGCAATTACTTTACTTGCTGGTATCCGTGAAAAAATGAAGTACTCAGACGTTCCTGATGGCTTACGTGGTTTAGGTATTACTTTCATCACTGTTGGTCTTATGGGTCTTGGCTTTATGTCATTCTCTGGTATTTCACTTTAATAGGTAGCGAGGATAAATCATGAATGAGATTTTCTTAGGCGTTGGTGTTTTCATCGCTATCGTTGTTATTTTAGTTTTAGTTATCATTGGTGCTAAATCTAAATTAGTAGCAAGCGGCGATATCATCATCGGAATTAATGGCGACCCAGAAAAAGCTATTAAAACATCTGCAGGTAGCAAGCTATTAGGCGCGCTAGCTGATTCAGGTATCTTCGTTTCATCTGCATGTGGTGGCGGTGGCTCTTGTGGTCAGTGTCGTGTACACATCAAAGAAGGTGGCGGCGATATCTTACCAACAGAACTTGATCACATCTCTAAAGGTGAAGCTCGTGAAGGCTGCCGTTTAGCGTGTCAGGTAAATGTTAAGAACGACATGGAAATTGAACTTGAAGAGTCAATTTTCGGTGTTAAGAAGTGGGACTGTACTGTTATCTCTAACGATAACAAGGCAACGTTCATCAAGGAACTTAAGTTACAAATCCCTGATGGCGAGTCAGTACCTTTCCGTGCCGGTGGTTATATTCAAATTGAAGCACCAGCTCACCACGTTAAATACGCTGATTTCGATATTCCAGAAGAGTATCGTGGCGACTGGAACCACTTCGGTTTCTTCGATCTGGAGTCTAAAGTAGACGACGAAACAATTCGTGCATACTCTATGGCTAACTACCCAGAAGAAGAAGGCATCATCATGCTTAACGTGCGTATCGCTACGCCGCCGCCAAGAGACCTAAGCCTTCCATGTGGTAAAATGTCTTCGTACATTTGGTCATTAAAAGAAGGTGATAAAGTGACTATCTCTGGTCCATTCGGTGAGTTCTTCGCGAAAGACACTGATGCAGAAATGGTATTCGTAGGTGGTGGTGCAGGTATGGCACCAATGCGTTCACATATCTTTGACCAACTTAAGCGTTTACAATCTAAGCGTAAGATGAGCTTCTGGTATGGTGCGCGTTCTAAGCGTGAAATGTTCTACGTAGAAGATTTCGACGGCTTAGCAGCAGAAAACGATAACTTCGTATGGCACACAGCACTGTCTGATCCACAACCAGAAGATAACTGGGAAGGTTACACAGGCTTCATCCATAATGTACTTTATGAAAACTACTTGAAAGATCATGAAGCGCCTGAAGATTGTGAGTTCTACATGTGTGGTCCTCCAATGATGAACGCGGCTGTTATCAACATGCTTAAAGATCTAGGTGTAGAAGACGAAAACATCTTATTAGATGACTTCGGTGGCTAACACCATACACAAAACAATAAGTTTTGGTTAGAATACAGGCCTCGTAGCACTTAGTGTTACGAGGCTTTTTTATTTCTATACCGAACTCCGTGGTACCTAAAAGGTGAATGCTATGAATAGAGTGTTTTATCGCCAAGGCTTGATGGCCTTTTTTCTATTAACTATGACTTTACTCATGGCTGGCTGCAGCCAAGCTGATAAGGCTGAAGAGCTTTACTTTGAAGGTAAGACAATGGGCACCACTTATCATATTAAGGTGTTTGCAGAGTCTTCAAAGGTTGCAGGTGTTGATTTACACCCGGAAATTAAGCAAGTACTTAAAGATGTAAATCAATCTATGTCGACTTACATTCCCGATTCAGAAATTAACCAGTTCAACCAGTTACCAGCAGGGCAGGTAATGCCAATAAGCGCTGATTTTAGAAACGTGGTAGCTGAATCAATTCGCCTTGGCGAATCAACAAAAACGTTAGATGTGACTATGGGGCCACTTATTGACTTGTGGGGCTTTGGTCCAGATAAAAAGCCGACTAAACGCCCAAGCGATGAAGCCTTGGCCGCAATGGTTGCCAAAATTGGTGTTGATAAGCTTGAACTTACAGATGCTGGTCTTATGAAGACGATTGATGGTTTAGAGCTGTCGTTTTCGGCTACAGCCAAAGGTTACGGCATTGATAAAGTAGCACAAGTGATAGAAAGCCATGGTTTCACTAATTATATGGTTGAGATTGGTGGTGAGCTTCGTGTGTCGGGTATTAAGCCAAACAACATCACTTGGAAAATAGCTATTGAGCAGCCTGATGCTGAGCCTGGCGTGCGTAAAGTACATAAAGTAATTGAGCCGGGTACTAATGGTATTGCGACATCAGGTGATTACCGAATTTTTTACGAAATGGATGGTGTTACCTATAGCCACTTAATTGACCCTGTAACAGGTATGCCGAGCCGTCATGATTTGGTATCAGTTACTGTTTTACACCCATCAGCGATGACTGCAGATGGCTTAGCGACGGCAATTACAGTGATGGGCATGGAAAAGGCGCAGAAATATGCCGAAGAGCACGATTTGCCGGTGTACTTAATTGGTAAGTCAGACAATGGCTTAGTGACATATTCTAGCCCCGCTTTTAAACCTTATTTGTAGCAGGGCAAGAAGCCGTGTATACCCAAGCAGCCTCAAGATGCAGAATTCTGCGTTCCACAGGAGCTTAATATCAAGGCGTTACTTGGCAACAATGGCAGTCCCAGAACTAACAACGATGAGAGTAAGCGCCTGTGAAGCGACCAAAGGATTGGTTTAAAAGCGATTTATACCGCGTTATTGATTTTAACAATAGAACCACTATTGCTTGCAATCAATGCCTTGCCTAAATCGCGTTTAATTCTAACTGAAACTCGCACCTTGAGGTCGTTTAGGTATATAATACATGCAGCCTAATTAGTTGGGCTCGATTTAATTGCTGACGATAGGGGCAAAGCAATGTCACTTTTTCTTCTTACATTTGGTCTACTTATTTTAATTGTGGCGGCGATGGCTGTCGGCATGATTGTGCAAAAGAAATCTATGGCCAGTAGTTGTGGTGGCCTAGGCGCTGTTGGTATCGACAAAGCTTGCGACTGCGACGACCCATGTGACAAGCGTAAAAAGCGCATGGCAAAAGAACAAGTCTGGAAAGAGAATCAAATTCTTTAACCACAAAAAAAAGCGCCCAAAGGCGCTTTTTTAATACCTAAATTTTACAAGGACAGTCACTTTAAAACTATTTTGAATATTTACAAAGACAGTCACTTTTATCCATGAACTCATTCTTGCAGTAAAAAAGATATTGTCTAAACTTTAATTACATTTAATGCATTTCAAATTATCAGTTCAAGGAGTGGACGATGGCTTTAGCAAGGAAGCGGCAAATCTGTTTGTCAAACACCAAATATTATCATTGTGTATCTCGTTGCGTCAGACGCGCTTACCTTTGTGGAGAAGACGCACTCACAGGCAAATCATATGAACACCGCCGAGTGTGGGTTGAACAGCGTCTGCTTGCTCTTGCAAAGGTATTTTGCATTGATGTGTGTGCTTATGCGGTGATGAGCAATCATACGCATCTTGTGCTTTATGTTGATAATAAAAAAGCAAATAGGTTATCGGATAAAGCCATTCTTTTACGCTGGTTTAAGCTCAGTAAAATGACTCCTTTAGGTCAAAAAGCCCTTTATGGTGAGCCGTTAAGTGATGGTCAACAAGTCTTCTTAAATAAAGAGGTTGCAGAATACAGAGCGCGCCTTTCGAGCATTAGTTGGTTCATGCGAATGCTAAATGAATATATTGCCAGACGGGCAAATAAAGAAGACGAGTGTACAGGGCATTTTTGGGAAGGGCGCTTTAAAAGCCAAGCTCTCCTTGATGAATCAGCGCTTTTAGCCTGCATGGCCTATGTTGATTTAAACCCTGTTCGTGCTAAAGCTGCGAGCACGCCGGAACAATCGGACTATACCAGTTTTAAAAAGCGATGCGAAAGCGCGAAGGAGTCAAAGCAACCTAAATTACTAGCTCGTTTTATTGGTGGCATGAGTAAGTATAAATCAAAGGAAATACCTTTTGAGTTAAAGTCATACCTGCTACTTGTGGAGCAAACTGGGCGTTGTATCAGCGCGGATAAGCCTGGATATATAGAGCATCATTTACCTCCTATTCTTGAAAGGCTGAATTTGGAAGCTAAAAACTGGTTAACATTAACAACTCAATTTGAAAACTTATTTCATGGAGCCGCAGGTCGAGTGGGTGCTATTGAAAGTTATTGCAGTAAAACTGCTCGTAAGCGACGAAGTAATCTAGCAAGCTGTAAGTTATTACTTGCTAGTTAATCTTAAATTTCTCTCGACTTTTATTTTTTGCAAACTCTTGCAGCTAACTTGTGCTTTCAATTCTCATAAAACTAAATCTTTTATCTTGGTTTCTATTGTTAGATTAAGCTAATAGGCTAGCTTGCCTACGCCACTATTATTTTAGGTTACAAATTTAAGGTATTTGGAGGTTTAACAGGCACTTTTAACAGTGCCTGTCCTTTTAAATCGTGTTCAATCTAAATTAATTAGCTTAGCCCCTAAAACTGCGTACTTATTTTTGCCATTTGCTTGTAAGAAAAAGGCGGCAGGTGCATGAAGTGAAGGTATTGATGTAAATACACTTTTGCATGCGTAAACTGGCCAATTTGTGGAGTTTTCTAGCATATTAATATCGCCAGAAAAGCAACTATAGCCTTGTATTAAAAGCTCTTTATATTTATTTTCGGTAAGCGTTAACGATTCATTTAAAACAAAACTGTTACCGGTTCTAAAGTTCAGGTTGCTTGCATCTAAACTCGTGTAACCTTGGCGGATACTGCTTATATCCCCCAACTCTTTAATAATGGGTGACTGTCCTTTGTTGTTTATTGCAATATCTATCTGATAATCACCTAGCTCACTCTTTACAGTTACATCATCTATTAGTAAGTCTACCCAATTGTCTTTAGCATTAAATGGAATAGCGTGGTACTGGGCTATTTTAGCGCTTTTCCATTCCTGTGAAGTTATTGAATCAATAGTCTTTTTATATAAAACACGGTTAACTTTACGGGCTATTTGTCGGTTTGGGTCGTTTGGGTAAGCACCTGATTCAATTAATATAGTTCGGATACCTTTTTCCGAAAAAGTATCTCCAAAACTGCGATAAGAGTAACTGTCGTTGTACTTCCCCAAGTGCCCTGGGATCATGGTTTCAACCGTTTTGGCTAAATGAGCAATAAATTGCATAGCCTCACCACGAATTTTATTCACTTCTCTTGCTTCATTATAGGCGGGTGCTAGCACTGAAATAGTGGCTTGTTCTCCCATTTTTCCGGCACCGTAATAGGCATTCTGATCATGTAAATTAAAGCCGAAATCAGGTTTGAATTCATCAGCCGCAGTCATGAGTATTTGTCCTTCTTTTGTGCGAAGGGCTTTTGCATCACGATTTAAATCAATACCTTGTGCATTATGGCGAGTTTGAGCTGCCGCGCCGTCTGGGTTCACCATAGGGATAATGAGAAGAGTTACTTTTTGTTGCCAGCTTTCTAGCCATTGTGCGTTTTCATCTGCGGTTATAAAGCTTAAAAAATCCATTAGTGCGGCAGTAGCTGTGTTTTCGTCGCCGTGCATTTGGCTCCACATCATCACCTTGATTGGGCCGGTGCCGATTTTTAGAGAATTAAGTGCCTGTCCTTGGAAAGAGGTGCCGATTTGTTTTAGTGTGACGCTGGGGTGTTTTGCTGCGCTTTTTAAGTGTGGCTCTATATCGGCGTAGTAAATCGCAGGTTTATCTAAGCCAGCTACAGCGGTGTCTTCAATCGTATTTGCAAGTGTACTGGTACTTAGTGCTAAAAGGGCTGTGGCGAGTACATATAGGTGCATAATTATCTCTTTTATTCTTTGTTTTGACATTCTGTAGAATATTATATTTCAGCGCCTTTGGCTAATTCTTGTTCAGTATTAAAGCTTCGATTGCTACTGACTAAGTATGCTTTAAATCGCTATTTTTATGCTATTTTCTTTTTCTTCATAGCTTTACGCTATATAAAATACAGTATTACTTTTAAGTACTTAGCTTCAATAGGTTTGTTTTTTTACAGTTTATTATCAAATGGCTAAACAATACTTAACCGTGTGCTGTAAAATTCTACTTGTACCGTCTGTTGACTTTGTTATACTCCACATCGAAATTTCAGTAATTACTGAAACTTTATTGATGAAGATCATGTTACCGCATTAAAAAATAGGGTAAGCCATTTACCTAAAATGCAGTAAAAGCGATAAAAGGCGTGAGTTTTGCGAGCAATTAATCAGTCACAAGGTGTCAAACAGTCTAGCTTAGCTAGGTTGCAATTGGCTGCGCGTGCGTTTTTTGCTGGCAAAGAACTAATGTCAGTTTTAGCCTTGTTGCTGATTAATTCAGCCATGCTAATCAACGGTACATTAGAAGATGCTCACGGGCTAAGAAGTTTATTAAGTGAAGGTGCTTTATACGAAACACCGTTGCTTAATGTTTTGAGTTTTTTAGCTTACCCTGTGGTGTCTTGCCAATTACTTATTGGTTTATGCTGGTTGGTCTTCCATTTCTTCCCTGCGCGTCGTGCAGGTGTCATTTTACGTAAAGCGGCCTTCGCTGCGCGTGAAACGATAAAGTCTTTAGTAGTACACAGCGCTCATGGCTGTCGTGCTCCTCCTCGTGTAAGTGGTTGTCTGTAAATAAGCTTTGTTGCTTAAGTTCAGCCATTTTAGTCGTTTTCTAAGTTGTCTTTACTAAGCACCTAGTGGGTTTTTTACGCCCAAATTTCAGTCAGCCAACCTAAACTCCCTCACTTCTTAGCGTGCCGATTTGTCGTGCTCGTTAGTCAGCCGAGGGATATCTGTAGCATCTGTTGCAGAAAAGCGTCGTGTTCTTATTTCGACAAGTGTTAACTTTTAGGTTGTAGGATATTCCTTTGTCAATTCGAAACCTTTGTAATATTGCTCTAGCGTCTTTAGTGCTGGCTTTGTCTGGCTGTAAAGGCGGGGTACTCGATCCAAAAGGTCAAATTGGTGTCGACGAGAAGTATTTAATTATCGTAGCTACGGTGTTAATGCTGATTGTTGTGATTCCAGTTATTGCCATGACAATTTATTTTGCATGGAAATACCGTGATGGACGAGATCAAGAAATTTACGCTCCAAAGTGGGCGCACTCTAATAAGATTGAAGCTGTAGTTTGGACCATTCCTATCATCATCGTTGCGATTTTAGGTGTGATCACGTGGCAGTCAACGCAACAACTTGACCCATATAAACCACTTGAGGGTAAAGGTAAGCACCTTACTGTTGAGGTTGTTTCTTTGAACTGGAAATGGCTATTCATTTATCCAGAGCAAGGCATCGCCACAGTGAATGAGCTTGTTTTTCCTGCCAATGTGCCAGTGCAGTACAAGATCACCTCAGAAAGCACCATGAACTCGTTTTTCATTCCACAGCTTGGTAGCCAAATTTATTCAATGGCAGGCATGGAAACAAAGCTTCACTTAATTGCTGATGAGCCGGGTACTTTTAAAGGCTTCTCTGCTAACTACAGTGGTGCAGGTTTCACTGGTATGAAGTTCGATGCCATTGCAACAGCCACAGAAGCTGATTTCGATGCTTGGGTTAACAATGTGAAAAACACAGGCGGTGCACTGACTAAGCAAAGCTATGTTGAACTTGCTAAACCAAGTGAATACGACCCAGTTAAATACTATGCCAGCGTAGATAAAGATATGTTCCATTCAATCGTAATGAAATATATGCAAGCGCATGGCTCTCACGGTGCAATGCAACACGCTATGCCAGAGCACTCAGCTCATAAGAAGCACAGCGAGGACGAGGAATAATCATGTCGTTGTTAGGTAAATTAACATTAGACGCAATCCCGTTTCATGAACCAATTATCATGGTTACCATGACGGTTGTTGCTGTCTTAGGTCTGTTAGTGGCAGGCTTAGTAACAAAATATAAAAAGTGGGGCGTGATTTGGCACGACTGGATCACCTCAATTGACCATAAGCGTTTAGGTGTTATGTACATCATTCTTGCGCTTATCATGCTTTTCCGTGGTTTCGCGGATGCCATTATGATGCGACTGCAATTAGCAATGGCTACTGGCGGTGCAAGTGGTTACTTACCACCAGAGCACTATGACCAAATATTTACGGCACACGGGGTGATCATGATCATCTTTATGGCGATGCCGTTTATGATTGGTTTAATGAACATCATTTTACCGCTGCAAATTGGTGCCCGTGATGTTGCATTCCCATTCTTAAATAACCTTAGCTTTTGGTTAACTGCTGGCGGTGCAATCCTAATCAATATCTCATTATTCTTTGGTGAGTTTGCGAAAACGGGTTGGGTGGCATATCCACCGTTATCTGAATTGTCATTCAGTCCAGGTGTCGGGGTCGACTATTATATATGGGCCTTGCAGATATCCGGCTTGGGTACCTTATTAACATCGGTAAACTTCTTAGCGACTGTATTTAAAATGCGTGCACCAGGCATGACATTAATGAAAATGCCTATTTTTACTTGGGCATGCACGTGGGCGAATATCTTAATTGCAGCATCGTTCCCAATTTTAACTGCTGTACTGGCTATGTTAACGCTTGATCGTTATCTCGATTTCCACTTCTTCACGAATGAATTAGGTGGTAACGCGATGATGTACATCAACTTATTCTGGGCATGGGGTCACCCTGAAGTTTACATTCTGATCTTACCTGCGTTCGGTATTTTCTCAGAAGTTATCTCAACGTTTGCTGGTAAACGCTTGTTTGGTTATAAGTCGATGGTTTACGCAAGTGGTGCAATTTCGATTTTAGGTTTCATCGTTTGGCTTCATCACTTCTTTACTATGGGCTCAAGCGCTAACGTTAATGCCTTCTTTGGTGTTATGACCATGGTTATTGCGGTACCGACCGGGGTTAAGTTGTTTAACTGGTTATTCACTATGTATCGTGGTCGTTTACGTATTACTGTGCCTGTCCTTTGGACTTTAGGTTTTATGGTGACGTTCACTATCGGTGGTATGACCGGCGTGTTACTTGCTATTCCTGGTGCTGACTACGTATTACATAACAGCTTATTCTTAATCGCTCACTTCCATAACACCATCATTGGCGGTGCGGTATTTGGTTATTTAGCTGGTTTTGCGTTTTGGTTCCCTAAAGCAATGGGCTTCAAACTTGACGAGAGCTGGGGCAGACGATCTTTCTGGTGCTGGTTAATTGGTTTCTTCGTGGCATTTATGCCGTTATACGTACTTGGTTTCTTAGGTATGACACGTCGCTTAAACCACACAAACAACCCTGATTGGAACATTTGGTTATACATTGCAGCTGGCGGTGCGGTGATCATTATGTTCGGTATCTTGTTCCAAGTTGTACAACTTGTAGTGAGCTTCAAAAACCGCGAGCAACTTGATGATACAACGGGCGATCCGTGGAATGGTCATACTCTTGAGTGGGCATCTGCTTCACCTCCACAGTACTACAACTTTGCGAAAATCCCTCATGTTGATGACATCGATGCGTGGACAGACATGAAAGAAAAAGGCTTAGCTTACAAGCAAGAAGCCTCTTATAGCCCAATTCATATGCCAAAAAATACATCGGCAGGTGTATTAATGAGCGCAGCTTTAACAACCTTCTGTTTTGCCATGATCTGGCACATTTGGTGGCTTGCAGCATTTGGTTTACTGGGTGCTATCGTGGTGTTCATCAAACGTTGTTACACCAGCGATGTTGATTACTACGTGCAACCAGATGAAATTGTTGAACTAGAAACGGCTCACAATACAGCCGCTACGAAGGAGGTGAATGCATGAGTAGCATTTCTGCAGGATTCGACACCTTAAACGGCGCACACGGTCATGTCGATGCACATGACCATGAGCACCACGATACAGGTGGTAACACCGTATTTGGTTTCTGGCTTTATCTTATGACTGACTGTTTGTTGTTTGCATCATTCTTTGCAACCTACGCAGTATTGTTTATGAACACTGCTGGCGGTGTGTCGGGTAAAGATATTTTTGAACTTGATTTTGTTGCGGTTGAAACCGCAGCTCTACTACTTAGTAGTATCACTTTTGGTTTTGCGATGATCTCTGCTCACGGGCAGAAAAAGGCGGCTACGTTAACTTGGTTGCTGGTTACCTTTGCCTTTGGTGCAGTGTTTATTGGTATGGAAGTATATGAATTCCATCACCTAATTGCGCACGGTAATGGCCCTCAGCAAAGTGCCTTTTTAACATCGTTCTTCTCTTTAGTGGGCTTGCATGGTCTTCACGTTACAGCGGGTCTTATTTGGATGACTGTCCTGATGATTGAAGTTGTGCGCCGTGGTTTAAACCCACAAACAGTGACACGCCTAAGTTGTTTAAGCTTATTCTGGCACTTCTTAGATGTGGTGTGGATCTGTGTATTTACCGTTGTTTATTTAATGGGAGCAATGTAATGAGTCACAGTGAATCACATGTAATTAATAACTTAGAAGTTCATGCACATAATGATCAATCACATGGCAGCGTTAAAGACTATTTAATTGGTTTTCTACTGTCAGTGGTTTTAACGGCTATTCCATTTTGGGCTGTGATGAGTGGTTCGTTTTCTAAAACGACCACTGCATGGTGCATCGTGAGCATGGCGATTGTGCAAATTTGGGTGCATTTGAAATATTTCTTACACCTAAACTTCAAAACTGAAGACGGCAAGGCAAGTTCATTGTCGTTTATCTTTAGTGCTTTAATCATTGTTATGGTGGTTGGTTTGTCGGTGTGGATCATCTACGAATCGAACGCCATGATGATGTACTAATAACAATTACTTGGTAATTGGTAAAAGATTTACGAAAGGAGCTGGTTAGTCTGAGGTTGTGTCTCCAGTTCTTACAGTCTGTTACTAGCTAGTTTCTTTCGTAATATTGCGTTTGTGCTGAAAATTAGAGGAGTCGAGGAAGTGTTTCGACGTTATTTAAATGTCACTAAACCTGGCATTATCATGGGCAATTTGATCTCTGTCGCGGGGGGATTCTTGCTAGCCTCTCGCGGTGATATTGACCCATGGTTAATGATCGCAACCTTACTAGGGTTATCTTTAGTAGTGGCATCAGGATGCGCGATCAATAACGTAATTGATCGTGATATTGATGTTGCTATGGCGCGCACTCGCAAACGCGTCACAGTAACTGGCGAAATGTCAGCAAAGGCGGCTATGGCACATGGCATCGTGCTTGGTGTTATTGGTTTCGGATTATTAGCAGTGTATACCAACGTAGTGGCACTCTTATTTGCTACTTTTGGTTACGTTATCTACGTAGGTGTGTACAGCTTATATATGAAACGTCGTTCTGTGTACGGCACCTTTGTAGGAAGTTTATCTGGCGCAGTACCACCTGTAGTGGGTTATTGTGCCGTAACTGGGCAGTTTGATGCTGGTGCTGTGATTTTATTGGTTATGTTTAGTCTATGGCAAATGCCTCATTCATATGCAATTGCAATCTTTCGTTATAACGACTACCAAGCGGCCAGAATTCCTGTGTTACCAGTAGCGCAGGGGATCGAGAAGGCAAAGCATCACATTGTTTTATATATCGCCGTGTATGCGTTGGTTGTGATGTTATTAACCATTAGTGGCTATACAGGTTTAGCCTTTATGGCTGTAGCTTGTACAACGAGTTTTTGGTGGTTGCTAATGGCGCTTCGTGGCTATCGTCGCAATATTGATGTAAGCGGCTGGGCGCGCCAAGTGTTTGCTTTTTCAATTGTAAACATCACGGTTTTGAGCATAGCTATGGCTTTAGATTACCATTCGGTAGCTCCACAGCTACTTGTTTTAACTTAGAAAAAAGTTGCTAACATATCCCAATGTTACAGTAGCAAAGGCCCGGTTTTTTCTCCACCGGGCCTTTTTTCTTTGTTGTTTTTAAAATCGAGCAGCTTGCTCTACTACAATGCCATGACGAGCCGCTAAACGGCGATGGTCTTTATCATAACCACCACCAATCACGGTTGCGACAGGTACATTGTGCTCAAGGCAGCGTTTGAGAACTAAATGGTCGCGTTGTGCTATCCCTTGCCAGCTTATATCAAGTTTTCCTAAGCCATCTTGCTGCCATACATCTACACCTGCATCATAAAGTACTAAGTCTGGGTTTAGGGTGTTTAATAAATAACTCAGCGTATCGTCAACAACGCCTAGGTATTCACTATCAGCGACATTCGGTGCTAAACCTATATCTAAATCGCTGGCTGATTTTCGAAACGGAAAATTCTTTTCACAGTGAATAGAGCAGGTATAAGCATAGGGCTGATGCGCCAGCATTGCTGCGGTACCATCACCTTGATGAACATCTAAATCAAAAATAAGTATATTGGTTACTTCACCACTTTTTATCAGGGTTTCGCTGGTGAAAGCGAGGTCGTTTACCATGCAATAGCCTGAGCCAAAATCAGTATGAGCATGGTGAGTGCCTCCCGCTAAGTGGCAAGCAATGCCATGTTTAAGAGCTAAGCGTGCTGTTTGTAAGGTGCCCAGAGGCGCAGTAAAGGTACGTGCCATCAGCTCTTTTGACCAAGGTAAGCCAATACGGCGCATCGCTTTTTCATCTAAGCGGTTGTGCCAAAGGTCGTGGATATAATTCTCGCAGTGCACTAACTCAAGGGGCTCAGGGCTGCCAAGCATCGGTTGAGTTAGGTTGTCATTTATTAATCCAAGACTTTGTACATGCTCATATAAATAAGCAAACTTACTCATCACAAAGCGATGGTTAGGATCGAAACTAAACGAGTAATTTGGATGATACACCAAGGGTAAGTGGGGATTTAACTGCATAGCTTATTAAATAGCTGAATTTGCTACAGCATAACGAATCTAACGGCAAATGTTTACTCTGGCGCGTGAATTAAATGAGCTAACTCGCGATGTAATAATGCCTCATCACCCAGATTTAGCTCAATCAATCGTTTTAAGTGAGTAATACTATCAATATCGATATGATCGCAGCGAAGGCCTGCATGCTGATGCTCAACATGGCACAGCTCCACTTGCATTTTAATCTCGATAGTTGACTCTGGTAGGGTAAAGATTAAGTCAGCTTTACTATGAATAGGCACTAAAAATGAATCACTTTTAGTAATGAGTGCACCTTGCAAAGATAGATCAAGTAACTGACAGTGATAGTCGTTATCTTCGATACGAAGGACCGCAGGGCAAGAAAATAATACCCGCGAAAACTCTCTGCGTTCATTCATAGCTGTATCTCCAACTTTAGTGACCTAATGAGTATAGTCGAGTCAGCGGTTGTCGCCTGATTAAATGGCAGCTGAGTATTGAAATTCAAAGTCCGGTGGGTTGCTATTATTTGCATATTAATCTCCTCGGTCTATCTTTAATAAGCATTGATAGGAGTATGATGTGATTACACTTGCAGAAATTGAAGCGGCACTTGATAACAATGAATTCTTTTTAGAATACTTACCCACAATACGTTTAAGTGATAATCGGTGTGTTGGAGCTGAAGCGCTTATTCGTTGGCAGCGAAATGATAAAGTCGTCCCACCCCTCGAGTTTATACCGTTAATTGAAGGTTCTGTATTAAGTGGCATGATCACATACTGGGTCATAGATAAAGTAGCCGAAGAGCTTGCTGAGTGGCTGAATAAGCATGACAACGTACATGTAGGTATTAATGTTCCACCAGAGCTTTGGGGGCGAGGCGGAGTATTCTATACCCTGAAAAAGTCAGCTTTGAATAGTAATGCCAGCAAAGTGATATTTGAATTATCTGAGCGAGGGATCCCCGATAGAATGGGTGTTCAAACTATTCTAGAAAATATCTCTGGGGCAAAAATGGCGTTAGATGATATGCAATTAGGTGAAGCGAATATCTTAGCGCTTGCACAGTTAAATGTTGATTATATAAAAATAGATAAGTCGGTAATCGATCTGATTTTACAAGATGACTGGGCTACTTCATTACAAAATAAACAACTCAAAAATTGTGGTTATGACAGTAATCATGCCTATATTGCTGAGGGAGTCGAAACCAAAAAACAAGCCCAAGTGGTCACTAAAGCGGGGATACAATTTGCACAAGGTTGGTATTTTTCGAGATCATTGAAAGTTGATGAATTCCTTGCATACTTTGCACAAAAAAGCCCCTGAGTAGGGGCTTTTTGAGTATCAGCTAATTAGCCAATTTTTTTGTATTTAATACGCTTAGGTTGTGCCGCTTCTGCGCCTAAGGTTTTCTTCAACCACTCTTCGTATTCTGTGTAGTTACCATCGAAGAAGTTAATTTGGCCTTCATCACGGTAATCAAGAATATGTGTAGCAATACGGTCAAGGAACCAACGGTCATGCGAGATACACATTACACAGCCAGGGAACTCTAAAATAGCGTTCTCAAGTGCACGTAGTGTTTCAACGTCTAGGTCATTGGTTGGCTCATCCAGTAGTAATACGTTACCACCAGCTTTTAGTAACTTAGCTAGGTGTAAACGGTTGCGCTCACCACCTGATAGGTCTTTAACGAATTTTTGTTGGTCGTTACCTTTGAAGTTAAAGCGGCCAACATAGGCACGGCTTGGGAATTCAAAGTTACCAATTTTTAATACGTCTTGGCCGTTAGAGATTTCTTGGAAAACAGTGTTGCTTTCGTCCATGTCGCCACGGAACTGATCAACCGTTGCAAGCTCAACAGTGTCACCAACAATGATCTCACCGCTATCTGGCGTTTCTTCACCACTTAGCATTTTGAATAGCGTTGATTTACCCGCACCATTGGCACCGATAATACCTACGATAGCGCCTTTCGGCATTGCAAAGTTTAAGTCATCGATTAATACACGTTCGCCAAAGCTCTTCTTCAGGCCTTTCACTTCGATAACTTGATCACCTAAGCGTGGACCCGGTGGAATGAATAGTTCATTCGTTTCGTTACGCTTTTGGTAATCGTTTTGCTGAAGCTCAGAGAACTGTGCCATACGTGCTTTAGACTTAGCTTGACGGCCTTTCGGGTTTGAACGAACCCATTCAAGTTCTTGCGCGATTGATTTTTGACGTGCTTTTTCAGATTTCTGTTCTTGTTGTAAACGTAAATCTTTCTGCTCAAGCCACGATGAGTAGTTACCTTCCCAAGGAATACCTTCACCACGGTCAAGCTCTAAAATCCAACCTGCTACGTTATCTAAGAAGTAACGGTCGTGGGTTACAGCAACCACGGTACCTTCGTAGTCGTGTAAGAAGCGCTCTAACCAAGCAACTGACTCAGCGTCTAAGTGGTTGGTCGGTTCGTCAAGAATAAGCATATCTGGTTTTTCAAGTAGTAAACGGCAGATCGCAACACGGCGACGCTCACCACCCGAAAGGTGTTCAATTTTTGCATCCCAAGGTGGTAGGCGTAATGCATCAGCTGCACGCTCTAACACGTTGTCGATATTGTGACCATCGTGCGCTTGGATGATAGCTTCAAGTTCGCCTTGCTCTTTAGCAAGCGCATCGAAGTCAGCACCGTCCATTGCATACTCGTTGTATACTTCATCAAGGCGGTTTAGTGCATTTTTAACTTCGCTTACTGCTTCTTCAACTGTTTCGCGAACTGTTTTGCTTTCGTCTAGCACAGGCTCTTGCGGTAAGTAACCGATTTTAGTGCCTGGTTGAGGGCGAGCTTCACCTTCAAAGTCTTGGTCAACACCAGCCATAATGCGAAGTAATGTTGATTTACCTGCACCGTTTAGACCTAGCACACCAATTTTTGCGCCTGGGAAAAAGTGTAAAGAAATATCTTTTAAGATAGTGCGCTTAGGTGGCACAACCTTAGAAACTCGACTCATCGAGAATATAAACTTATCTGGTAACACCATGAAAGGAGCCTTCAATTTATAAGAAAAATTAACAGCAAGTATTGTATACCCAAACTACCTCAAAATACAGAATTCAGCGTTTATGATAGGCTTATCATCAAGGTGTTATTTACTCAAAGAGTCATACATTTTAATTAATGACCACTCAGAAATACTACTTCATTTGGACATCTAAACATCTAGAGGTTGAAATTTCTAACTATCCGTTCATAATTAGCAGTCAGATAACTATGCTCGGAGCCAGCTATGCCCATTACAGTAAAAGATGAATTGCCAGCCATTGCAAAATTACGCCAAGAAAACGTGTTTGTAATGCCAAAAAGTCGCGCGAAAACGCAAGAGATACGCCCAATGCGTTTGGCCATCTTAAACTTAATGCCAAACAAGGTTGAAACCGAAGTGCAGTTTATTCGCTTGTTAGCTAATTCACCGCTACAAGTTAATGTTGAGCTGTTGCGCTTAGATACTCACCGCACCAGTAGTCACTCTGAGCAGCACATGGATACGTTTTATCGCTATTTTTCAGAAGTGAAAGATAATAACTACGATGCCATGATCATAACAGGCGCGCCGCTTGCTCATTTAGAGTATGACGAAGTTGCTTACTGGGACGAGCTAAAAGTTATTTTAGATTGGGCTGAGCAACATGTTACGTCTACGCTGTTTTCGTGTTGGGCGGCCCATGCGGGGCTTTATCATCACTATGGCCTTAAACGTGATCTGAAACCAAACAAATTAAGCGGTGTTTTCACCCATAAAAGCTATTTTGACCACGCAGCGCTAACGCGTGGCTTTGATGATACCTTTTTAGTGCCACATTCTCGTTATGGTCATATTGATATCGATAAGATCACTGCCTGCGAAGAGCTGGTAGTATTAGCCGGATCAGATCGAGTAGGTGCCTACTTAATTAAAAATAAATCAGGCAGCCAAGTGTATATTACTGGCCATCCAGAGTACGATGCTCATACCTTAAAAGGGGAGTATTTACGCGACCAAGAAAAATCAGCGGATGCGCCTAAGCCAGAAAACTACTTCCCTGACGATAACCCAGACAACGAACCGTCGAAAACGTGGCAAAGCCATGCCTTTTTATTGTTTTCGAATTGGTTAAACTATTATGTGTACCAAACTACACCGTATGATATTAACTTAGTTAGCCAAGATGTAAGGACTAACAACTATGCCGAGTAATGCAGTGAATAAACGCGAACAATTAAACGAGGCGCTAAAACAGCGAATTTTAATCCTCGATGGCGCGATGGGCACCATGATCCAAGAATATAAATTAGAAGAACAGGATTATCGCGGTGAGCGCTTTAAAGATTGGCATGTACTTATTAAAGGCAATAACGATTTATTAAGCCTAACTCAGCCAAAAATCATTGCTGATATTCACCGTGCTTACTTAGAAGCCGGTGCCGATATCATCGAAACGAATACCTTTAATGCCACGACTATTTCGATGGAAGATTACGACATGGCGAGCCTTAGCCGCGAAATCAACTTCGAGTCAGCGAAGCTTGCACGCAGCGTGTGTGATGAACTTGAAGCAAACGATCCTAGCAAACCGCGTTATGTAGCCGGTGTACTTGGGCCAACGTCAAAAACCTGTTCTATTTCACCAGATGTAAATGACCCAGGTTATCGTAATATCAACTTTGATAAGCTGGTGGCGGCGTACGTTGAGTCAACACTGGCACTGATGGAAGGTGGTGCTGATCTTATTTTAATAGAAACCATCTTTGATACCCTTAATGCAAAAGCGGCTTCGTTCGCTGTAGAAGAAGCATTCGAGCAAGCTGGTCGTAGTTTACCTGTGATGATCTCAGGCACCATTACCGATGCCTCTGGCCGTACTTTATCAGGGCAAACAACAGAAGCATTTTATAACTCAATCCGTCATATCAAACCGCTATCAATCGGCCTTAACTGCGCCCTTGGCCCTGACTTACTGCGCCAGTATGTTGAAGAGTTATCGCGCGTTTGTGAAACCTTTACCTCGGTGCATCCCAATGCAGGTTTACCGAACGAGTTTGGCGAATATGATTTAGAAGCTCCTGAAATGGCGAAAGAAATTATTGATTGGGGCAAGTCTGGCTTTATCAATATTGTAGGTGGTTGTTGTGGCACCACTCCGGCTCATATTAAGGCGTTTGCGAAAGGCCTTGAAGGTGTTAAACCTCGCCAATTACCTGAGCTTGAAGTGCGTATGCGCTTATCGGGCCTTGAAGCGTGTAACTTAAACTAGGAAACCGACATGACTGACCAAATTGCTGTATTTACTAACGTCGGTGAGCGTACCAATGTAACAGGCTCGGCTAAGTTTAAGCGCTTGATCATGGAAGAAGATTACGAGACCGCTCTCGATGTTGCCCGTGAACAAGTAGAAAATGGCGCGCAAGTAATTGATATCAACATGGATGAAGCCATGTTGGACTCGAAAGCGGCGATGGTAAAGTTTTTAAACTTAATTGCCTCAGAGCCTGATATCTCAAAAGTACCTATCATGGTCGACTCGTCTAAATGGGAAGTGATTGAAGCAGGCTTAAAGTGTATTCAAGGTAAGGCCATTGTTAACTCAATTTCACTTAAAGAAGGTGAAGAGCCGTTCATCCGCCAAGCTAAGCTAATTAAACGCTTTGGTGCTGCTGCGGTTGTAATGGCGTTTGATGAAACAGGGCAAGCAGAAACCGCTGATCGTAAGTTCGAGATTTGTCAGCGCAGTTACAAAATACTCGTTGAAGATATTGGCTTTCCGCCAGAAGATATTATTTTTGACCCGAACATTTTTGCCGTCGCAACGGGCATTGAAGAGCACGATAACTACGCGGTTGAGTTTATTGAAGGTACGCGCCGAATTAAGCAAGGCCTACCGCACTGTAAAGTGTCGGGTGGTGTATCGAATGTGTCGTTCTCGTTCCGTGGTAACAACCCAGTACGTGAGGCTATTCACTCTGTGTTTTTATACCACGCGATTAAAGCGGGTATGGACATGGGCATTGTAAATGCAGGTCAATTAGCGGTTTACGACGATATTCCCGACGAGCTGCGTAAAGCTGTAGAAGATGTGATCCTCAATACCGACCCAGGTGCCGGTGAACGACTTGTTGAACTTGCACCCAAATACTCAGGTATGGCGCAAGCAGAAAAAGTTGAAGATTTAGAGTGGCGTACTTGGCCTGTTGAAAAGCGCCTTGAACATGCATTAGTTAAAGGTATTACCGAATACATCGATGAAGATACCGAAGCGTGCCGCAAGGGCAAAGCTAAGCCTATCGAAGTGATTGAAGGCCCGCTTATGGACGGCATGAACGTCGTTGGTGACCTATTCGGCGCGGGTAAAATGTTCTTACCTCAGGTTGTTAAGTCAGCTCGTGTAATGAAGCGTGCCGTTGCCTATCTTGACCCTTTCATTGAAGCTGAAAAAGAAGAGGGTGCAACCAATGGTAAAGTGGTTATGGCAACCGTTAAGGGCGACGTACACGACATTGGTAAGAATATCGTAGGCGTGGTACTGCAATGTAATAACTACGAGGTTATTGACCTTGGTGTGATGGTGCCGGCAGAGAAAATTTTGCAAACCGCCATTGACGAAAAAGCCGATATTATTGGTTTATCAGGGCTGATTACCCCATCACTTGATGAAATGGTGCATGTTGCCAAAGAAATGACCCGTCGTGGTTTTGAATTACCGCTACTGATTGGTGGTGCAACAACCTCTAAAGCGCATACCGCGGTTAAAATTGAGCCTCAGTATGATAAAGGTGTGGTTTACGTCAATAACGCCAGCCGTGCTGTAGGTGTGGTTTCTAATTTATTGTCGAAAGAGTTAAAGCCGGCATTTTTAGAAAAAACCAAGGCTGAGTATGAAAAAGTACGTGAACAACAAGCACGTAAAAAGCCTCGCTCAAAACCCGTTACTTTACAGCGTGCTCGTGACAACGCAGTAAAATTGGATTGGGACAACTACACGCCACCTGTGCCGAAAAAGCTAGGTGTGACTGAATTTAAAGATGTTTCGATTGCGACGTTAAGACAGTACATCGACTGGACACCTTATTTCATGACGTGGTCAATCGCTGGTAAGTATCCACGTATTCTTGAAGATGAAATTGTAGGTGAACAGGCTAAAAGCTTATTCGCTGATGCTAATGCAATGCTTGATGAGCTAGAGCAATCAGGTGCACTACAACCTCTAGGTGTCATTGGTTTATTCCCTGCAAACCGAGTAGGGGATGACATTGAGATTTACACCGATGAGTCGCGTACAACGCTTTTAACTACATCGTGTCATTTACGCCAACAAACTGAAAAAACCGACTTTGCTAACTACTGTTTAGCTGACTATATTGCGCCTAAAGGCACTCCTGACTACTTTGGTGCGTTTGCGGTTACCGGTGGTCTTGAAGAAGACGACCTTGCCGATGCCTTCGATGCGAAGCAAGATGATTATAATAAGATTATGGTTAAAGCCGTTGCAGACCGTTTAGCTGAGGCGTTTGCTGAGTACTTGCATGAGCAAGTGCGTAAAGAGTATTGGGGCTATGCGGTAGATGAAAATCTATCGAACGATGAACTTATTCGTGAAAACTACCAAGGTATTCGCCCAGCGCCAGGTTATCCGGCTTGTCCTGAACATACAGAGAAGAAGAAAATCTGGCAGTTACTTGATACCGAACAGCGTATCGGCATGAAGCTAACAAGTTCATACGCAATGTGGCCGGGTGCGGCGGTTTCTGGTTGGTATTTCTCTCACCCTGAAGCTAAGTACTACGCAGTGGCGCAAATTCAACAAGATCAGGTTGAAGATTACGCTAAGCGTACCAACATGACGCTTGCAGAAGCCGAGCGTTGGTTGTCGCCTAACTTGGGCTATGAACCGGAATAATAACCTCTAGTTATTAGCTTTTGTTTAAATTAAAAACGAGCCCCAAATGGCTCGTTTTTTTATGCTAATTTTTTATCATACTTTTTTCTTTTTAATTGCTTTAATACTGGCAAATTCCTTCTAATTTAAATATTTGTGTTAAAGTTATACCAATTCGCTTAATAAAGTGGTCTATTTTGAGGCAATGAAACCTCGTTGATAACAAGGCAAAAATTTCGTTATTTAGTTGTTCTAAATCAGAAATTTTTAACGCAGGTAGCGACAGGTTTAATCCCTCAAAATGATTAAGTATTATTGCGGATTGGTATTGTTGAGATTGATCAAAAAATCTAAGGTGAAATTGTGATTGATACAGTGAATGCAAGTGACAAAGATAAAGCACGATTTTTACGTGTTTTTGCATTTATTGGTTCAATCACCTCGTTTTTAATGGCGATCACCAGCTATCAAGATGGTTACCATGCCCTTAGCTATTTATTAATTATTGGCGGCTTTGTGTTTGCCTCACCTTTTGTCATTAAAAATCGTGACGAAACCATCGCAGTACTTATGCTTTACGCTCTCTATTCGATGATGTGTTTTTTAATCGTCTCAGGAGGTAGTAATGGCACTGGGCCATTGTGGTTGTTTATTGTATCTCCTGTGACCTTTTTTATTCGTGGTTTAAAGCGCGGAGCGTTTGATCTTATCTTGCTTGCCAGTATTATCTCGGTACTTTTCTATTTTACCGATCAATTTGGTTATTACAGTTATCCGAGTCATTACTTTCCTACACGGGTCATGCTGTGTTTCTCGATTTTATGTATTTTGGCTGGCTTCTACGAATATTACCGTAACAAATACAGCTTGCAGTTAATGGAACAACTTAAGCTTAATCAAAAGCTGGCTCGCACAGACGCGATGACAGAACTTGCTAACCGTCGCTACGCAACTGAATGTTTGCAAGATAAGTGCTTTGGCGAAGGAGCGGTGTTCTTGCTGATGGATGTTGATAACTTTAAGCAAATCAACGATACCTACGGTCATCAAGTGGGCGATGAGGTGCTAATATTTTTCGCTGATGTATTTAAAAACGTGTGCACAGAAGAAGATGTTATTTCTCGTTGGGGCGGCGAAGAGTTTTTAATTGTGATCCCAACAGGGCATGAGCTTAGAGCTAGAAAAGTCGCTGAAAAAATTCATAAGAAGCTTGCTGAAAAGCCATTTACGAGTGGCCAGCATCGTTTTCATGTTACCTTAAGTATTGGCTTGTACGTGCGCGTCGTTGATGAGAGCATGGATCATTGCTTAAACATTGCTGATAAACGGCTTTACCGCGCTAAATCACAAGGTAAAAATCAAACGGTTGCTGAAGTAGATTTAGCAAAGCATGAGCCAGCTTGATAAATAAAGCCGCAATTAGCGGCTTTATTGATTGCTCAAATTAATGGCTTTTTTCAAAGTCGTTGACTTCACGCTCAGCTTCTTCCTTTGATTTACCGTATTTTTGCTGAAGTTTACCAACCAGCTCTTTACGGCTACCTTCAATTTTATCTAAATCATCATTGGTAAGGTCACCCCATTTACGTTGTGCTTTACCTTTAAGCTCTTTCCAATTGCCTTCTAAACGATCGCTGTTCATCATAATCTCCTTACTCTGTTAAACATTCACCTTAGTAAGAGCAATCGCTGTACCAATTTTGTGAAACTTATTAAATTATTGATTTATAGTTGTTTTATGTTTTTAAATCTAATGAGTGGAATTTAAAAGTTTGCAATTACTACGTAGTTTTTAGAATCAGCCTGTAATATTTTCTGTTGCGCTAGTTTTTAGATACTTAGTGGCTCTTAGAGGTATAGCGATTGATTATCCGCGTGTATTCTTCAGTTGATTTTAGTTTACGTAAACTCTCGTTAAACCGGTCTCTTAAGGCTTCATCATGAAACAAAAAACCATTGGGGCTTTTGCCGAACAAAGCAAACCGCTGCACCGGTTCAGACACATCAACCTCCTCATGTTTTGTAATTAACGCTCGGTAGTAGTCAAAAATTTTTCCGTCCATTTGGATCACTTCATACCGTTCACGATATAAAAGCCGTACTTGGGTTGATTGGTCGTATGTTTCTGAGTAATTAGGGTTTTCTTTTGCCATGTCGCGATATTCAGGTGAAAGTCGCGCTTTAGCACCTTGCCAAGATAGCACGGTATGATGTTTTAGTTGGGCGATGGACTTGAGGTCGAAATTTCGCTTGGCTAGGCTAAACGCAAAGTTCTCATAGTTGTAAGCAATATCTGAAAAGTAACCGCTCATTTGATTAGCTTCAATAACTTTATTGTTTATATCAGATACTACATCAACTAAGTTTTCATTATATAAAAGGATCCGTCTTGCATAAGGCACGTAGACGAATTGTAGTTGATAACCTTGAGCACCCAGTGTCGCGCGAAGTAAGTCAGGAATAATGCCTGTGTTGTCTTCAGCCATCACCCAAGGTGGAAGTGTATTGCCAAGTGCAACCGTAATCTTTTGCTGGCTATATGCTTTTTGAAGCGGTAAAGCTAAAAATAGCAAGGTGATTAAAATACGGGTGTAAATCCTGAACAAGTTTATTCCTTATTCTGACTTTTGTGCGGTCGTTTAATCAAGAATAAATCTAAACTGGCAGAATGCAATGTTTTCACTTTTAAAGCCCGAAATAGAAAATAAGCCTTTAGCCATCGCAATTTTTAGTTTTTTGATACAATGCGTGAAAAGAAAGTAAGAGATACCTAACGTGCTGCCAGTTCAAGATATTTATCAATCCCTGTTAACCACATTACAGAGTAACCCAATGGCCTTATTGCAAGCGCCACCGGGAGCGGGTAAATCAACATGGCTGCCTCTAACCTTAATGCGCGAAGGGCACTTTAAACGCATTGTTATGTTAGAGCCAAGACGACTGGCCGCACGCAATATTGCCCAGTATTTGGCAAGTCAGCAGAATGAAATAGTCGGTGACAGTGTCGGCTTACGCATTCGTGGCGAATCAAAAGTAAGTTCTACAACTAAACTCGAAATTGTCACTGAAGGCATGCTGACGCGTATGTTGCAAAATGACCCAGAGCTTAGTGATGTAGACTTACTTATTTTTGATGAATTTCACGAGCGCTCAATTGCCGCAGATACGGCTTTGGCATTTGCCCTCGAAACACAGGCAGCACTTCGCGATGATTTAAAAATATTGCTGATGTCGGCAACCTTAGACGGCGAACGTTACAGTGAGTTTTTCAGCTGTCCTATTATTTCATCACAAGGTCGAAGCTACCCTATTGATGAAGTGTATATTCCACTTAAAGACGAAAGCCGTTGGCTCGATGACATACCTGCACTAATAAAACAGGCGCTTAGTGAGCAATCGGGCAGTGCTTTAGTGTTTTTACCTGGACAGCGTGAAATCATGCGCGTTCAGCAGTCTTTAAATGATTTAAATGATAGCGTTGAAGTATTTAGCCTGTATGGTGAGCAAAATAAAAACGAGCAACAAGCTGCTATCGCGCCTGCTAAAAATGGCAAACGCAAAGTGGTATTAACCACCAATGTCGCTGAAACCAGTTTGACCATTGAAGGAATACGCATTGTGGTTGATAGCGGCAAACGCCGTGCTGCCAATTTCAATTTAAAAACCGGTGTTACAGAGCTTGTTACGCAAAGTATTTCTCGTTCTTCAGCTATACAGCGCGCAGGTCGTGCTGGGCGAATTGAGCCGGGGGTTGTGTATCGTTTAGGCTCTAAGCAAACCTTTGAGCGCCGTAACAGTCATGATGCGCCAGAAATTTTGACCAGTGATATTAGTCAATTGTTATTAGAGACAAAGCAGTGGGGGGCATCACTTGCTGAGCTTAGCTTACTCGACCCACCTAGTAGCCAGCAGATTAAACAGGCAACAGCACTTTTAAAAATGCTCGAAGCCATTGATGAAAATGAAAAGCTAACAGCCCTTGGCAGCCAAATGCTTAGCTATGGAGCCGATATTCGCCTCTCGCACATGCTCATTAAGGCAAAGCAACTAGAGCAGCACATGCCTGGTATTTATGTATTAGCGGGGTATTTAACTGCACTGCTTGAAAGCCGCATTAGTATGCCAGCTGATCTTAATTTGGCATTACACAGTCAGCACAGTAAACCGCACCCAGTATTTAAGCAGCAATTAAATTATTGGCTATCGCGCTTACAGCTCAAGCCGGTTAATGAGCTTAAAACAGAAAACTTGTCGCTGCTAGTGGCACTTGCCTTTCCTGACCGTTTAGCCAAAAAGCGCGGTAATGGTTATTTACTTGCCAATGGTGCGGGCGCCGACTTAAGTGAGGAGTTTTGGCATAACGATGACTATATTGCCATTGCGCATATGGGCGGTCATAAGGGAAACCGGGTTTTTGCTGCAGTTGCCTTTATGCCAAGTGAGCTTGAAGATGATCTTTCGCATTTATTTACTGAGCAAACTCGCTGCGAATACGATGAAAAAGCAGGGCGCTTTATCCATCAAGATGAGCTCAAGCTCGGTGCTATCACCATAGCGAGTCAACCAAGTAAACAGCCTCTAGATAAGAGCGAGCGCACTAAAGCGTGGTTAAACTTATTTAGTAAGCAGGGCTTTTCGTTATTTAATGAACAACCCGATAGTGAGCAGTTACTTATTCGAATGAGCTTGGCAAGTAAGCTGTTACCAGAGTCATTCCCGCGTTTAAATCATGATGATTTAATTGCCGATAGCCAATGGCTTGCACCTTATTTGGATGATATAAAAAACCTTGAGCAATTAAAAAAGTTCAATTACAGCGAAGCGATTAAAAGCTGTTTTGATTGGCAGCAGCAAAGTTTATTGAATGAATTGCTCCCCTTACGATTAACGGTGCCAAGTGGTTCAAATGTAAAAGTGACCTATCAACTTGATGGCCCTGCGAAGCTCAGTGTGCGCATGCAAGAAGTGTATGGCATGACCAGCACGCCTTTGCTGGCACAAGGTAAATTGCCATTATTAATGGAGCTATTATCACCAGCGCGGCGACCACTGCAGTTAACTCAAGACTTAGCTAACTTTTGGCAAACAAGTTACCGCGATGTGCAAAAAGAAATGAAAGGGCGTTATCCAAAACATTTTTGGCCAGACAACCCCGCCACCAGCCAAGCAACTAATAAAGTAAAAAGTAAGATGTGATTTTAATGAAGCTGAATGCTCAAAATTACAACACTTTGGATTAGGCTTAAGCGATTACTTCTAACCCTTTTTGCTCTGCCAGAGTGAGCATTTTCAATGCTGCTCCTCTTGGTGAGCTATCACCTTGCTCCCATTTTTTAACTAACTTGTCACTGACATTTAAGTATTGAGCAAAAACCGGTTGTGAAAGATTGTATTTCAGTCTTAAGTTACGAACTTGTTCGGGGGTAAATTCATGAACACTTGTAAGGCATAATGCGTCAAATTTACGCATCGTCGTTTTGTCTATAACTCCTGACTTTTTTAATCCACTCACTGTTTTGTGAACTGACTTTAATATGTCACTCATGATCATCACCTACAATTAAAAGTTCGCCATCATCGACTAGTTGTTCAAGTTCACTTTGGGAAAATCGAATAAACTCTTTTGCTAACTCTTTTAATGCTAACTTTTCTTTAGCATTTATATTAGCTCTAGCGTTTTTAGCAAACGCATAGAGAAAGAAATATTTATCACCAATTACAGCTCTGACGATAGTTCTGTAATCAGCTCTTTTTCCTTTACTGCCCATGGCTACGCGCTTTTTATAAACATTACCACCTAGGTCTGCATCGAAAAGGCCTGCTGACATCTCTATGCAAGCGTTTATTAAATCAATATCAGACAAACTTTCTTTTTTCGTGCGCGAAACAAAATCCTTTGTTTTATAAATTATAGTATACCCCATTAGGGTGCACTTTCAATATTTCACTCAGTAGCCAATCAATGATAATGAGGTTTTCATTGGTGTCCCTCTAATGTTGATAGCAGAGTTAATGGGTGATTACCAGCTATCTATCTGCGCAAAACCAATACGAATAAAATAAACCGTTACAATTTCTAACCCTGTTTTGGTTTCTCTTTTATTGGCTGTTTAGTAGTCTAATTGAGTCATTAGTAAAAAAGAGAAAGTTGGTGTCAGCAGCTATTACCCTTACTCAATACGTTAAAAAACGTACAGGTGTGCCTCTGGGGCATAAAGATTCGCTGCGCAATATGCTGACACGCTCGCTGGGTGCGAGTTCGTTTTATCTATTTTGGCGATATTGGAATCCGGTGTGGAGCTATTACTTATCTCGGTATGTCATGAAGCCTTGCAATGACATTATGCCGGTTTGGTGTGCGGTTGTTGTTACTTTTGCCGTCAGTGGGGCGCTGCACGATTTAGCGGTGAGTTTAGTGAAGTTAAAGCCACTATTCTTTTTTACTCCTTGGTTTACTGTGATGGGCGCTTTGGTATTAGTAAGCAAGTATAGCCAAATACAGTTTAGCTCTGCTCCTTGGTGGTTAAGAGCGCTCGCCAACATCAGCTTTATTGTATTGAGCTATTGGTTGACGAGCCACTTTTTTTAGTGCGTTATTGCGTTGCTAAGGGGTAGTCAGTGTAGCCTTTAGCACCGCCTCCAAATAGGGTATCTGGATCATGCTGAGCCAGTTCAATGCCTTGTTCAATGCGCGCTGGCAGATCTGGGTTGGCAACAAACGGGCGACCAAAACCAATTAAATCAGCCCAGCCTGCGGCTAATGCTTGCTCTGCTTTCTCGCCAGTGTATTTGCCTGCATAAATCATTAACCCGGCATAGTTCTCACGTAGTGCTTGTTTAAAACTTTGCTCCATTAAAGGTGCATCATCCCAATCAGCTTCAGCAATGTGCAGGTAAGCAACGTTAAGGTCATTGAGTACTTTTGCTGCGCCAATATAGGTTTCAAACGGGTTATCATCGACCGTTCCATTGAGGGTTGTGAGTGGAGCAAGGCGAACGCCAATACGTTCTGCGCCAATTTCATCACAAACCGCTTGTGTCACTTGTTGTAAAAAGCGTAAGCGGTTTTCTAAACTGCCGCCGTATTCATCAGTGCGTTGGTTTGACTCCGAATCAATAAATTGATTAATTAAGTAACCATTAGCAGCGTGAAGTTCAATACCATCAAACCCTGCATCAACTGCATTACGGGCAGCTTGGCGATATTCGTTTATAACCTGTTTGATGTCGTCATGGCTCATTGCGCGTGGCTGTGCAGTGGCAACAAAGTCGGGTTTGTCATCTTCATCAATAAAAACTTTTACGTCTTTAGCTGCAATCGCAGATGGCGCAATTGGTTGCTCGCCACCTGTATTACTTGGGTGAGACACGCGGCCAACATGCCAAAGCTGAGCAAACATAATGCCACCAGCTTGATGAACTTTGTCGGTTACTTTTTTCCAGCCAGCAATTTGCTCGGCAGTGTAAATACCCGGTGTCCAAGCATAACCCTTACCTAGGGCTGATATTTGTGTGCCTTCGCTGATAATTAAGCCAGCACTGGCACGTTGTGCATAGTAGTCGGCCATTAATTCATTGGCGATATCACCCGGTTGTGATGAGCGAGAGCGAGTCATCGGTGGCATAACAATGCGGTTTTTTAATGTATGACCGGCAAGTTGTATAGTATCGAATAATTTGTTCATTACGGCTCCTTGAAAGCGAATATGCTTTCAGCATAACGAAAATTATTTATGAAATTAATGCCGGTAATCACAAAACACTTTTGTTAAAAGTGCAAAAAACTACAGCGTTAACCTGGGTGCTATAAAGTCTAAAAACGCCAATACTCGTGATGAAACACCGCTGTTTTGGTAATACACTGCATGCACTTTTTCGCGGCGATTAGGGCTCAGTACTTCGCCTTCGAGCACTTTAACTAAACGGCCTGCTTTTAAATCTTCGTTGATCATAAATTCCGACAACAAGGAAATGCCATGACCTTGAATACAAAGTTGGCGCACAGTTTCACCGCTTGATGCACTGATTGAAAATTTAAGGTCTAAAGGGGTGGTTAGCGGCCAGTGATTTAAATGCGGCGCATCGGTAAAACCAATAAGCTGGTGCGAGGCTAAGTCGGTTAGCTCGTTTAATGGCGGTGCCGCTTTTAAATAATTAGGGCTGGCAACGAGCTGTAACTTACTGACTCCCAAAGTGCGCGCATGCAAGTTTGAGTCAGCAAGCTCACCAATACGAATAGCAATATCGGTTTTATGCTCAAGCAAATCGATAATGTTGTCGTGGCTGGTGATCTCAAGTTTTATGTCAGGATAAGCTTGGTTAAAGGCTTTTAAATGTGGTGCTAATTGGTGAAACACAAAAGGACTTGCAGCATCGACTCTTAATTTTCCTGAAGGGGCGCAGTGTAGAAGCTTTAAGGCTTCTTCGCCTTGTGCTAGCTGACTGAGTGCTTCTCTAGCATAGCCTAAAAATAACTGACCTTCTTCGGTCAGCTCAATACGTCTTGTGGTGCGGTTGAATAAGGTAACGTTTAATGATTTTTCAAGCCGAGTTACCGCCCGTGATATTTTTGCTACTTGCTCATCTAAGGCATTGGCTGCACTTGAGAAGCCGCCGGTATCAACCACGCTAATAAATGCTTCTAAATCTTGGGTGTTGGAGATCACGCTCATGGTTTTACCTTTTCATTTTTGACAAAAGTATTTTGTCACTACTGCTATTTTTTGCAAATTTAATTTTAGCCACAATAGCTGCACTTTCAAAATTAATAGAGGATATGTGATGCCAATAGCATTACTTGCATTAACTCTCAGTGCGTTTGCCATAGGCACCACTGAGTTTGTGATTGTCGGCTTAGTGCCAACCATCGCTGATGATTTAGCGGTTTCGTTACCGAGTGCCGGGCTACTTGTTAGCTTGTACGCATTAGGGGTTGCGGTGGGGGCGCCAGTATTAACTGCGCTTACCGGACGCTGGAATCGAAAACATGTATTACTTAGCTTAATGAGCCTATTTGTAATCGGTAATTTACTGGCTTGGCAAGCACCTAGTTATGGTAGCTTGATCACCGCAAGGATTCTAACAGGCCTTGCCCATGGGGTGTTTTTCTCAATTGGTTCAACCATCGCTACTGGGCTTGTCAGTAAAGATAAAGAAGCTAGTGCCATTGCGATTATGTTTACCGGTTTAACGGTTGCATTAGTAACCGGTGTGCCATTAGGAACGTGGATTGGTCAGCACTTTGGCTGGCGAGCGACCTTTTTAGTGGTGTCTTTACTGGGATTAATTGCACTGATCGGTAGCGCGTTTTTAATTCCGAGCAACTTAAAGCAAAGTAAACCAGCTACTTTGAGTGAGCAGCTAAAAGTAATGGTGCAACCTAGGCTTTTACTAGTGTACTTGATGACCATACTTGGTTATGGCGGCACATTTACTGCCTTTACCTATTTAGCGCCAATTTTAGAGCAGCAAACTGGATTTGCATCAGCCACCATTAGCTTAATTATGCTGGTATATGGGGTATCGGTTGCTGTTGGCAATATCTACGGCGGTAAGTTAGCTGATAAAAAAGGCCCGATTAGTGCGCTGACCATTATCTTTAGTGCTTTGAGTATTGTGCTGTTAGTGCTGACCTTTACCATGCAATCTAAAGTCGCTGCGGTACTGACCATACTTGTATGGGGGGCATTTGCGTTTGGTAATGTGCCTGGGCTGCAAGTCTATGTGGTTAAACTTGCCGAAAAGTTCACACCGAATGCTGTCGATGTTGCCTCAGGGTTAAACATTGCAGCGTTTAATATCGGTATTGCGCTGGGCTCAGTGTTAGGTGGTGTTGTTGTTGAAAACTACTCATTGCAAGACACTGCTTGGATTGGTGCTATCATTAGTCTAGCGGCGTTAATTGCAACACGATACAGCGGTTATTTAGATAAACGCGAGACCCCAAGGCCACAAACAGCTTAAACTAATATATTGATAGTTCGGGGCTTTGTCGTTATTTTAGGTGCGTAGTTTGATTATTAGTCAATAACTAAAACCACAAGGAATAACGATGAAGCACCTTTATTTTCTAGCTATTTTCCTGTTAAGCACATTTACTAGCCAAGCAAAGCAAGCTAACCCAGAGCTCACAGCATTAGCACAGCAGTACTTTAATACCATGGTTGCAACACAAGCACCTAATGCTACCAACAAAGAGCTAGAAGCTTTTTTAGCTTTATTAACTGATGATGTAGCAAACCAACATTTACCTTATCAAACAGATGATTCAAGAGAGCCAGATGGCAAAGCGATGATGCGCAAAGGCATGACTTTTTACCTTGGTGCGCACACTGAATACCAAGCAAACTTACTCGATACCTTTATTTTTAATGATTCTGCCATTGCTTTGCGTTATACCCATCATGCTAAAGGTATACATCCGCAAAACCAGCAAGAAATTGAATACACGCAAACCATTATGGATGTGCTCGAAATCGAAGATGGCAAGATAGCGGTTATTCGTAAATACCACGAATGAGCCTCGCTTAACTTTTAGCCTAATATGAGCGCTTTTATAAGCGCTTTTTTATTAAAAATACGCCTGCAATAAATTTTCTCTTTTTTCCGTATTTCAGCCTAAAATCATACTTTTTAGGCTTTATTTTGAATAAATTTAAAACTTTTTTATATTTCGGATAATAAACGTAAGAACAGTGGGTTAGCTTAACTTACCAGTGTAGCTTTGCGGTTGTTTACAATTTGTCAACCTTGAATTGCCATGCTCATTACCTTAACCTTTATTTTAATTGAACGTTCAATCAATAAAAAATTATGCCGAAAGTTGGAATGGAACCTGTTCGTCGTCAGCAGTTAATTGACGCCACAATAGAGTCGGTTGCAGAGCTTGGTTTGCAAGGCACCACCATAAATAGCATTAGTAAAAAGGCGGGCTTATCGTCTGGCATTATCAGTCATTATTTTGGTGGTAAGCAGGGCTTAATTGAAGCCACTGTGCGTTATTTATTGACCAGCTTAAAGCAAGCTCTGATGAACCAAGTAACGCCGCAGACCAGCCCTGAGCAACGATTAATGTTTATCGTTGAAGCAAACTTTTCGCGCATTCAGCAGCAAAGCAATAACACCAAAACTTGGTTGAGCTTTTGGGCGCATTCAATGCACGACACCCAGTTGCATCGCTTACAAAACGTAAATAGTAAACGTTTATTTAGTAACTTATTAAGCTCATTCAAACAGTTAATGAGCGATAGTGATGCCAACTTAGCCGCTGAGTTAAGTGCAGCCATGATCGATGGTTTATGGCTAAGAGCTGTATTAAGTAAGTCAGACCAAGATCAATTCGAACATTGTGAGCAATTAGCTAAAGACTACATTCGTTCACTGATAAAACAGTATGGAGCCTAAAATGACCACACCTGTTTACGAAAATTTTATTAATGGCCATTTTTTAAAGAATCAAACTGGCGATACCTTTGCGGTTAAGAACCCTGCAACGGATGAAGTGATTTATCACGTTGAAATCGCTGATGAGTTTATTCAAAACGCGGCAATCGAAAGCGCAAAACAAGGGTTTGCAGCATGGTCTGCAATGACGCCAATTGAGCGTAGCCGTATTTTATTAAAAGCCGTGGCAATCTTACGCGAACGTAACGATGAACTGGCAAAAGTAGAAGTACTTGATACGGGGAAGCCTTGGCAAGAAGCCGAGTGTGTCGATGTTGAAACAGGCGCCGATGTTATCGAATATTTTGCTGGTCTTGCTCCTGCGCAAGTGGGTCAGCAACAAATGGTTGGCAATGACTTTTACTACACACGTAAAGAGCCTTTAGGTATTTGTGCCGGTATTGGTGCATGGAACTATCCACTGCAAATTACGTGTTGGAAATCAGGCCCAGCACTGGCTGCGGGTAATTCGGTTATTTTCAAACCTTCTGAAGAAACACCACTTGGTGCAATTAAACTTGCAGAGATTTTCATCGAAGCGGGTGTACCTGCTGGCGTATTCAACGTTGTGCAAGGCGCTGCTGAAGTAGGGCAATGGTTAACAGCAAACCCAAATATTGAAAAAGTGTCTTTCACTGGTGAAGTAGGCACAGGCAAAAAAGTAATGGCAAGCGCTGCTGGTTCACTGAAAGATGTGACCATGGAGCTTGGTGGTAAGTCACCGTTATTAGTATTTGATGATGCCGATGTATCACAAGCTGTTAGTGCGGCAATGTTAGGTAATTTTTATACGCAAGGCGAAATTTGCACTAACTGTACGCGCATTTATGTGCATAAAAATGTTTATCAGCAGTTTATTGATGAGCTGAAAACACGCACTGAGCAAAATATTATTGCTGGCGACCCAATGGATCCGGAGGTGAATTTAGGGGCGCTTATCTCTAAAAAACACCAAGAGCTTGTACTTGGCTATATCGATAAAGGTATTCAAGAAGGCGCAACCTTGCTAACCGGTGGTAAGGCTCTGTCACCTGCATCTGCACCAAACGGTTACTTTGTTGAACCGACCGTTTTTGTCGACTGTAAAGACGACATGACCATAGTTAAAGAAGAGATCTTTGGCCCGGTAATGAGCGTGTTGGTGTTTGATGATGAAGATGACGTTATTCAGCGTGCAAACGATACCCACCTTGGCTTAGCCGCAGGCGTGTTCACTAAAGATATTCAGCGTGCACACCGCGTGATCCATCAATTACAAGCCGGTATTTGTTGGATAAACAGCTATGGTAATTCACCTGCAGAAATGCCAGTAGGTGGTTATAAGCAATCAGGAATCGGCCGTGAAAACGGTATCGAAACCTTAGATCACTATACTCAAACTAAATCGATTTATGTGGGTATGAGCAATATAGAGAGTCCATTTTAATGAGTACACAGAACTATGATTACATCATAGTCGGTGCTGGCTCAGCAGGCTGCGTGTTGGCAAACCGACTATCAGCAGACCCTTCTAATAAGGTGTTATTACTTGAAACGGGCGGTAGTGATAAAAGCATTTTTATAAAGATGCCTACCGCGCTATCAATCCCAATGAATACTGACAAATATGCATGGCAATTTCATACCGAGCCAGAGCCATATTTAGATAACCGCCAGATGCACTGCCCGCGAGGTAAGGTGTTAGGTGGCTCATCATCTATTAACGGCATGGTGTATGTACGTGGCCATGCCAAAGATTTTGATGAATGGCAGCAACACGGCGCTAATGGTTGGGATTACCAAGCATGCTTACCGTACTTTAAACGTGCTGAATCATTCTACTTAGGTGGTAACAGTTACCGTGGCGATAACGGCCCATTAGGGGTTAATAACGGTAATGAAATGGCTAACCCGCTTTATAAAGCCTTTATCAAAGCGGGCCAACAAGCAGGTTATGCGCAAACTGATGACTACAATGCAGCCCAGCAAGAAGGTTTTGGGCCAATGCATATGACGGTAAAAAACGGCGTAAGAAGCTCTGCTAGCCGTGAGTATTTAGACCCAGTTAAGTCACGTAAAAACCTAACGCTAATCACCGGTGCTTTAGCTGAAAAAGTTTTGCTCGAAGGCAAAAAAGCCGTTGGTGTTGAGTTTTCAGTGTCTGGCTCTAAGCAGCAGGCATTTGCAGCAAAAGACGTTATTTTAAGTGCGGGCCCAATTGGTTCACCGCATATTCTGCAATTATCAGGTATTGGTGATAAAGATATCCTGAGCGAAGCGGGTGTTGAGGTTAAACATCACTTACCAGGTGTTGGTCAAAACTTACAAGATCACTTGGAGTTTTACTTCCAATATAAGTGTAAGCAACCAATTACTTTAAACGGCAAATTAGGCCTTGTTTCAAAAGGGCTAATTGGTGCTCGTTGGCTATTAAACCGCTCAGGTTTAGGGGCAACGAACCATTTTGAATCATGTGCATTTATTCGCTCAAAACCGGGTGTTGAATGGCCAGATATTCAGTATCACTTTTTACCAGCTGCAATTCGTTATGACGGTAAAAGTGCCTTTGATGGTCATGGTTTCCAAGTTCATGTTGGGCATAACAAACCAAAAAGCCGTGGTGCAGTAACGATTAAGTCGGCGGATCCACAGGTTGCACCTAAGATCCAATTTAACTACTTACAGCATCAAGATGACATTGAAGGCTTTAGAGCTTGTGTACGTCTAACTCGCGAGATTATCGAACAAGGTGCGTTTGATGAGTATCGCGATGGTGAAATTCAACCCGGTAAAGATGTTCAAAGCGATGAAGAAATCGATGCGTTTGTTCGTCAAGCGGTTGAGAGTGCTTACCATCCGTCATGTTCGTGCAAGATGGGTGAAGACGAGATGGCCGTGGTTAACTCGCAAACTCAAGTACACGGTATCGAAGGTTTACGGGTTGTAGATTCATCTATTTTCCCAACCGTTCCAAACGGTAATTTAAATGCGCCAACCATTATGGTGGCAGAAAAAGCGGCGGACCACATCTTAGGTAAGCCTGTGTTATCGGCATCAACTGCAGATGTTGCTATGGAAAAACAATGGCAATCAACGCAGCGTAGTTCGGAGATCTAATAAGGCCACCCGCAGTTTCGGCTGTGGGGCTTGCAGTGGCGCGCATCACGAGTTGTTTGTGATGCGTTAATGCGAGGAATAAAACTGGAGAAACAATGAAGTATTATTACTTATTTTGGGGGGGTAACTATGACCTTTTGGCTTAGTGCTGGCATCATTTTTACCCTGTTAGCAATTGCGGTTATTTTATTTAAATGGGGTACGGTAAGGTGTGTTGGCGTCACACCGGTTAGAACGTTTACGTTCATTGCAATTTTATTTACATCGGGCCTAGATGTTGGCTTGATTATGTTTCCACTGACAGAGTTTGCAGGTTATGCAGACATAAAAGCAAGCCCAGAGTATGCGTTTGCCAATCCATTAGCCATCGAGTTTGGTTTTTGGGGCTTCTTGATCTGGGGATTTTATTTCCTTACGTGCTTTTATTTCTGTGTAATAGAACCCAAAGTAAAATTCTTTGAAATTGCTTGGGTAAAACTAATTAATAACATCGTTATTATTGGTACATGCGCATTTACTGCATTTTTACTGCTGTCGAATTTACCTTGGTATTTGCCGTCGCTTGGTGATGGTGAGTCAATTATTCCGACATTCTACTTAATGGTGTTTGCAGCGATTTGTTTTGCTGTGTATTCGAGCACAGACATTAAGTATGTACGCTTTTTAAGTATTTCTACTACTTGGTTGTTTATAGCTTTAATCGCATTTATGTGGTTCGGTGCCTTTGTGGGTTCTGATGCACAAACATCAGCATTTGTTGATAATCTTGCGTTAATTGGCAGCTACTTTGGCAACATTAATGAGTTTGTATTACCACTAAATGATTACCATGCCTTCTACCTGTTTTGGTGGTTTGCTTGGAGCATCATGATTGGTCAATTTACTTCGCGCTTTGTGGGTGGTTTAAAAACTTACCAAGTACTGGCAGCTATGTTGATTTTCCCGTCTATTCCAATCGCTATCTGGTTTAGTGTTTTGTATCAATACCATGAAGCGGGTATTGCAACAGCAGGCCTGAAAAACATCGCTATGGTGTTTGTTGGTGTGGTGTTTGTGATCAACTCTCTTGATTCTTTGATCCGTTTATACACAGATAACCTAAACTTAACGGTGAAACGTTTAGGTAAATTTAATTATATTGCCTTAAATGTGGTGGCGCTTTCATTGTTAACCCTGCTGTTTAAGTTCGACTTTTTACAGATCCAATGGGTTGGTGCGCTCGTTATTGCATTATTTTTCGGCTGTGCTGCGTTTATTGGCTACAGCAAGTTAAAAACAGTGAAAAATATCGAAGGCTCACCAAAAGACAATAAATTAGATTACACAAAAATAGAAACAGTTAGCTAGGGGAAACCAACATGACAACAAGACAAACAGTATTAGCAGCAGCGTTGCCATTGGCATTACTATCGACATCAGCGATGGCTGACTTATCGACTACGGTTACATTGGCATCAGATTACACCTTCAATGGTGTAAGCCAGACTCAGAATGATCCTGCAATTCAAGGTAGTTTAGATTACGCCTTTGCCGATTCAGGCATGTATGTAGGTACTTGGGCTTCAAATGTAGATTTTGGTGAAGGTACTGACATTGAGTGGGATGCTTATTTTGGTAATTATGTTGAGATAAACGATGCCCTTAGTGTTGATTATGGTATTGCTTATTACTCTTACCATGGTGAAGATTACTCAAGCGACGGTAATTATTTTGAGACTTATGCAAAGTTTGGTTACACCAATAGTCTGGGTTTCACAGAACTTAACTTTTGGTACGCTTGGGATTACTTCGGTACCGATGCTGGACATGTAATTTCTATGCTTGCGCATACCTTTGAAATTGCCCCAAATCATGCAATTCGTGCCAGTTTTGATGTATCTAACTCATTAGATGGCAATAAGTTTGCTTGGGATGGTAATGACAAGTCATACAACCATTATCGTTTAGCCTATCAAACAAGCTTTGCAGGTTTTGATTTTGAGCTTGCTGGCGAAAATACCAGCCTAGACTGGGATACCGCAGACGAGCGTATTGTCGCGTCTATTTCACGTAGCTTTGATTTATAAGTAGCGTTTTATAGTACGGCTTTAAAAATGAAACGGCTAACCAAGGTTAGCCGTTTTTTTATGCTTAGAATATGGGGATTAAATCTCTTCGCCTTCGTGTTGCATCGCTAAATCATCAAGCTCTGCAAGGGTGTAATCAAAGCCACTATTATCGACTTCGTAACGTATTTTCACGCCATAACCACCTTGGCAAAGACTCGCAGTGACCTTAGCCACTGACCAATGCTTAAGCTTGTTTAAAAACCGATTGGCGGTTTGCTGTGAGTCAAAGCGATAACTAACTTGCGATTCCATCTCTTTTCTAGCCTAAAATTTTTTCGAGAGTGTATGAAATTGCTCTGTTTAAATCAATTGCTCATTGAAAAACGCCAATGTGCGTTGCCATGACAGCTCCGCCTGTTTTTCATCATAACGAGAGGTAGAGTCGTTATGAAAACCATGATTTGCCTGTTCATACATATGCATAGTGTAAGGCACTTGATGTGCTTTTAAGTCGCTCTCGTATTCTGGCCACGTTGCATTAACGCGTTTATCAAATTCAGCTAAGTGTACAAGTAGCGGGGCTTTGATATTTTGTCTGAGTTCTTTAACGGCTGGAGTGCCATAATAGGGCACGCCCGCATTGATTAGTTTGCTATCAACGGCTGCTAGGTAGTTAACCATATAACCACCAAAGCAAAAGCCTACCGCACCGAGTTTGCCATTACTATTTGGGTGTCTTTTTATGTATTCAGCTGCGGCAATAAAGTCTTGTTGGATTTTTTCTTTATCCATAGAGCGCTGTATGGCGCGGCCTTCATCGTCATTACCAGGATAGCCACCAAGAGGGTGTAATGCATCGGGCGCAAAGGCAATAAACCCAGCTTTGGCAAGGCGGCGAGCAACATCTTTAATATAAGGGTTTAAGCCTCTGTTTTCGTGGATCACTAACACTAATGGGTGCTTACCCGTTAAATTAGCAGGTTCGACTAAATAACCTTTACCTTCGCCGTGACCTTTAAACGAGTCAAAGGTTTTATAGCTGGCTTTGATATCAGGGTCATTAAAGGACACTTGCTCAGCTAATGCGTAGTTTGGCAGTAAAGCGCTACTTAGCATTGCCATTGAATAACCAAGGGCGACTAAGCCACCTAGCTTTTTCATAAAGGTACGGCGGTCCATCAAGCCATGGGCGTATTCATCGTACCAATCGAAAGCTTCTTGGGGAATGTGATTGTGGCGTTGCTCAGTCATACTTATATCCTTTAAAAACGAGTTAGGTTTATAACTTTAGCTGAAATATCAGCGATTAACAGCCAGTTGCTTTGTTTGTATTACCACATCCATAAAGCGGCGCTGCCAAATGGCCTTAAAGGCTTTGTTAAATAGGTATAAAAAAATTAGCGGCATTAATAACAGCTTTAAAATCAGTAGAGACAAGATATTCAAAAAGTCGATAAATAAGTCTTCGACGGCTGCCACCATGTTGCTAATGCCAGAGCTAACGGTATCGATAATTTTACTCACCTGCGACGATTGGTCTTGATTGAGTGATGCATTTAAGTTTTCTAGTTGTTCGTTTAAGGCGTCTTTGTCTAGGTTTAGCTGTCTTTGTTGGTTCAGTACCGCATTAAACTGCGCTGTTAATTGCTGCTTTTTATCAAGTAATGGCTTGGCTTGTTCAAGCTCAGTAAAGGTCAGTCGCTCAGACAAGCTGCGAGTTGCTTGAATCGCTTCTATTTGGTTATCGACCTCTGTTAGCTTAACTTTGAGTTCTGTCGCTTGCTGGTGGTTCTTAATCTGCTGCTCATTTAATAGCGAGAGCTTGTCGAAGATGGTTTGTTTTTCACTATCGACCTCGGCCTTTAGCTTGGCAGATATGGCCGAGGTATTATTTGCACTGCTATTCACTGTCTCGACTTTCTCGCTCACCAGCTCACTTTGCTGGTTAATTTGCTCATCTAAGAATATCTGGCTGACGAGGCCTGTTGTCAGCACCACCGCAGGCACTAAAAAGCGAATTAAAATCAGGCTCGCCATAATCTTATGACGTAAGTTAGGTAAATAGTTACGCCATTCACAAATAAAGTAAGCGACGACCGAAACAGTAAAAATACCACTAAAAATAACCCCAGAAGAAATGGTGTATAAAATGCGCTGTAAAAATAACGAGCCTATTGCAAGGCGCATAGCATCCGACATGTATTCAGCTAGGTCATTTACTGGGTCGAGTAGTTGTGCAGGTTGAATACTGGCAATACCAATGCCCACTTCGGCTGATTGCAATAGCGATATAGCAGCATTAACTGTACGAGATGAAGCATACACTAGGGTTGATTGTACAAGGGCGCTGTCGATAAAGCGCATAATGAAATGGTTATAATGCTCTAGCCAACAAAGAAGTAGCAGTATTGTAAGAGATAAATACTTGATAATATGTTGTTTAGTTAGCATAACGCCCCCGACAGTTAATACGCTTCTTCACGCTACACTATTCATAGCCGTTGAAGCAATCTAATAGGATTGAATTATTTTGCCGATTAACTGTCTATGAATTGCTATTCATCGCTTTAGAGGAAATATGAAAGAACCTGCATCAATTGGCCAGTGCTGTATTGAAGATTTAGATCCCGTGCAAGACTTAGGTCGCTTAGTCTCTTATTTACGTTCAAATCTGGTGACTCATCTTGATAATGCGTTAGAGGATAAAGAGCTAACCTCGGCTCAGTACATCGTGGTTGTGCTACTTGCACGCGGTAAAGTAAATACCTTGGCTGAGCTTTGTGAGCACATGGTGTATGACCGTGGTGCCATGAGTCGATTACTTTCTCGTTTAGAAGACAAGGGCTTAGTTGCTAAGAAGCAGTCAGTTGAAGATCGCCGTTCAACTCTTTTATGCCTCACAGAAAAAGGCCAACAGCTCTACCCGGAAATTTTACCCACTGTAAATGATATCTATCGCAAAGCACTCACAGGCTTCTCTGATGATGAGCAAAAGCAACTCGCAAGCTTACTGTTTAGAGCAATTCATAATTTAAAAGCATAAATTTCTCTAAGCGGTACATTGTCGCTGTAGATGCATTTTGATAATATAGTTGCCTAGGCATTTAATTTTAACAAGTCCGGGTTGTTATGTTTGAATCATCTTTGCTTGCGCAGCTTCACGCTCAATTTCCAGCTCATCAATTTAGCACAGAAGGTTTGTCGGTTGTTCACACAGGCCGCTTTGCCAATGCCATTGTTTATCGTTATAAAGACGCGCAATTTGATCTAATTATTAAAGACTTTCAGCACAGCCCGTGGTGGGTGAGAAAAACCATCGCGCCGCTATTTATCAATCAAGAGTACAAGGGGCTGGCACGCCTGCAAGACGTAGACGGAGTGGTCGATAACTTTTGTCGTTTGTCATCAATTGCCATCGCTTATGATTTTATTGAAGGCACGCCACTTCGCCAGCTTGCCTTGCAACAGCAGCATTTACCGGGTGATTTCTTTAAAGAGTTTGAGCGTTTGGTAGCAAAAATGCATCGCCGCGGGGTGGTGCATCTGGATTTACGTAATTTGGGAAATGTGATTTGTTCAAAAGATGGCAAGCCTTATATTATTGATTTTCAGTCAGCGATTCGCTTTGCACGCTTTCCGCGCTGGTTACAGCGTTTTATGCGTGGTGCCGATATGAGTGGGGTTTATAAGGCGTGGCAGAAGTTAGCCAAAGACTCGTTACCGCAAGCAAAGGCGGATTATTTGCATGACTTTAATCATGTGCGTAAGCGTTGGATTTTTAAAGGTTATCCGATTCAACGTGCCTATTTGTGGTGTAGCGGAGCAGTTACTCAGATTCTTAATTCTGAATTTGTTCGCAGTATATTAGATAGATTGTAAAAAGCGCGCTTGCACGCGCTTAGTGGGGAGAACTAGTATTTAGGCCAACCGTTTGCATCCCAATTCAGGGTGCTGATGAGCAATTTAGGGGTGCCATTGTCACCTGCATCATAGGCATGACGAACAATCACATCGGTATTTAAAATGTCTTGTCCCCCTGGACCTACCCATTGGCTGTTACCCGCATCTAGAATGCTACCGCCGCTAGCTAGCATGTCGGTGCCATTTTTATCTAGGTATGGACCGCGAATGTCACTAGAGCGACCATACGCAATGCGGTATGTGCTATTCGTACCATCACAGCATTTGCCAACTGAAACAAACAAATAGTAATAGCCTTGGCGATACACTATGGTAGGCGCTTCGATGCCACCAGAGCGACTTGCTAAAGAGTAGATTTGACCAAATGGTTTCATGGTCATTGGGTTAATACGTGTTAGTTTAATACCCGAATTCCATGAACCAAAGGCAAGCCAAGGTGCACCATCTTTTGCCACCACAAGATCAGGGTCAATGGCGTTATAATTATTGCTATTGGTCGTGTTAATGACTAAACCATCATCACGCCAATCACCGGCTGCCACACTACTTGCTGAGGTAAGGCCAATAGCGCTAACACGTGAACCAAAGGTCGAAATCGAATAATAAAGCCAGCTACGACCATTGTAGCTTTTTAATTCAGGCGCCCAGACATCAATTCCATCATGATCTGGCACATAGTTGCTCCACCAGCTTAAACCATTTGAGAAAATCGGTTGCGCATCATTCCAATCTACACCGTTACTTGAATATTTACCGTAGATACCAGGGCCTGTTTGAAAAACCCACCAAGTGTCATTTTCATAGCCAAGGGTTGGATCGTGGGTGACTAAATTACCTGTAAGTGGCCAGTGATCTGCTGCGCCATTGGTTGTGGATGGATCCCAAGGGGTTGATTCAACATTAGCAAGCTTGGTTAGCTGCCACTGCTGTGCATCGCTGCCGTTGTAGCTCCACTGGCTAATATTCGCGCCATCGTTGCCATTAAAAGCATAAAGGTCGAGTGCCTTGCCACTGTGATCGTTAATGAAGCTGTAATAGCCGCTACCTTCATCATTAATTTGCCAGTGTTGGCTGGCAAGATTAGCGTACTCATATTGCACCACATTTCCGCCATCGGCGGTCGAGAAGTCAAACACCTCTAGGGCTTTACCACTATTTAAGTTAATAACCGAATAGTTGCTGCCACCTATGTTGGTGATTAACCAGCGCTGGGTGTCGTGATTAGTGTCAGCCCACTGACTAACATTCGCACCATCGTTGGTTTGCGCGCTGGCTACTTCAAGAAATTTAGCACTGTACTTTGATTTAATGGTGTATACGCCATTATCAATCGCATAAGCATTGGGCAGTATGAGTGTTGTTGCCAAGCTGAGTGCAGCTAGGGCTTTTTTTGAAAGTATCATTGTGTCTCCAAATCATTGTTATTGAGCTTTCCTTGTGTGTTCTGCTCCTTGGATGAGTTTTGATCAACACCAATTAATTAAGAGTAATGGTGCAAATGAAAACTATTTATAATACTTTATTATATTATTACCTCTGTAAAGATGAACGGTAAAAATAATTAACAAAATTTTTACCTTTAACTGTTTTGGAAGGGACTTTAGTGTTTAGCTGAGATACAAAAAAGCCACTCAGTGAGTGGCTTTCGAATGTTATTGAGTAATAAACTGGCTGGGAATATCCCATTTGAGGGTATGCAGTTGGCCTTGCCAAGTTTGGATGGTGATCCACAGTTTATCATCTGCTGATATGGTTTTAGGAGCTATTGCGTGGGCGTGCTGACCATGATTGGTGCCATGCATTATGCCTTCTTCATCTTTAGCAAACTCCGTTAGTGCTAAAGGCGCTTGGCCAATATTTAAATACGCCTGTCGAACATTGCTTATGTCACCTTGATTAAAGGCGATAAAGAAATCCTTCACATACTCATTGTGGTGTGAGTACGGGGCATCTTCATTTAGCGGCATCGGGGCGATTTTAAATTCGCCCGCTTGTTGCTCTTGCCAAAGTGCAGGAAACTGAGGGTTTAATGACTGATAAATAAACCATACAGGTAAAGCCAGTACCACAGCATGTAAAACATACTTTTTACGTTGCCACCAAGTTGCTTGTAAACGAGCCATTAGTTTGCCTCCTGAACGTTATTCACTGGCGCTGATTGGCGCGCTTTTACAGGTTTGTTATTTACTAATTTTGCGGCGTACATCATAAAACCAGTGATCGACATACCACTTAAAATCAAACCAAAGATAAACCAAATAACCTTTGTCCACAGACCGCCAATATTACCGTAATGCAGCGGATCGGCGATATGCGAAAGGGTGAGTAATCCCGACATGGTTTCTGGGCTTTTACTTGCTGCAATTTCACCCGTCCAAGGATTGATTGAAGTTGAGTAAGCGTAGTTATCGTAGAAAATAGTATCGCCACTGCCCATGATATTAAACATGCCGCGGTTATGCTCTGGCAGCATCACATAACTAGGTTTGAAATCTGGGAATTTCTCTTTGGTAATAGTCAGTGCCGCTTTTAAATCGGTTGGCGGTGTTTGTTTATTCGCAGGCAAAGTTGAAACCGCCACGAGCGGTGCATGCTCTTCTATGTCTATTTCGTTATGCCACATGATGGCTTGCACTAAATACCACAGGCCTGTGAGTGCCATTACTGCCATAAACCAAATTGACCAAACGCCACTTAGGGTATGTAAATCTTTTAGGAAGGTTTTTTTGCCTTGGTTAAAACGTAGTTTTGGCTGACTAAATGCTCGCCAAAAGTTTTTATAAATCACTAAGCCTGTTACTAGTGCACCTAAAATAACAAAAGCCATGGCGCTGACAAGATAGTAACCTACGCTGTAACCCTCTTGCCAAGGGAAGAATAGCCAGCCGTGCAGGGTACGCATAAATTCAATGAATGAGATCGTTTCATTAACCGCTTGTACTTCGCCAGTGTATTGATTGACGTAAGCCACAGCGTAAGGTTTGTCGGTATCAGTGAAAATAACCGCATTTACCAAGTAAGGCTCATAATTGAGTACACTCATTACATCGGCAGTCGGGTAGGCTTTTTCAACGCTATTAATAACTTGATCAACACCAAGTGCTGGTAAATCATTTGGGTTGTTTGCACGTGCTTCACTGTTGGTCAGCCAAGTAAGCTCATGGCTTATCACAGATACAGTGCCTGTGACGCAAATAAAGCAAAATAGCACCCATACTGGGAGCGAAAACCAACCATGTAGTTGGAACCAAAGACGTTTACTCATGGTAAAAATAGCCCGACGTTAATTGATGATAGTAATTGTTATCATTTAAATTGTACTACAATCTTTTGAGTAAACACAATCTCTGTCGACGAGCTGCAAAAAAGGCGCTTTAAGCGCCTTTATCATTAGTTTGGTTGAGGGTAACAATTCGTTGTGGGAAAGGTATTTCGATATCCGCCTCTTGAATTACTTTAAATACATTGCGGTTCACCGCTAATTTAGTCTCAATAATTTTGGTGGTTGGCACCCAAAAGCGATAGCTCAAGGTAACACCGCTCTCAGCAAAGCGCTCGATACCGACTTGTGCATGAGGAGAATCACTAACTAGCTCATGATCGTTTAGCACCTTTTCGATAAGCTCAATTGCAAGGTCTGCATTGGCATCATAAGCGATGTCTATTTCACCTTTAACTAACGAATAGCTAAACGAGTTATGTATAATTTCGCCAACAATATGTTTGTTAGGAATGGTGATTTCGACTTTTTCTTCGTTAATCAGAATAGTGTGACCAAGTTCAATGGTTTTAACTTGCCCACTGACGCCTTTTACTTCGATGGTATCGCCAACAACAAATGGCCTTGTTGCAATGATAGCAAGGCCCGCACCGTAGTTTGAAAGCATGCCTTGCATTGCTAAACCAGCACCTAAAGATGCGGCACCAATGGCAGCGACAAATGGGGTCACGCTAATGCCAATTTTGCCAAGGGCAATAACTAAGAACATAATGATCAGCAATACTTTGATGACATTGCTGACAAAGTTGGTGAGGGTAATATCGATATTGTGACGCTGCATGAGGCCAGCAACCATGTTCGATACTTTTTGCGCAATCCATAGGCCAATAAATAGAATTAAGATAGCACCTAAAATTTGCATACTGTAGGTGACCAAATATTCCATAATCAGATTGTAGTATTTTTCGACTTGCTGAATTTCTGAGTCAATCATGTGTTTTCCTAACAAGGTTACTGCGAATTCTGACTATACCAGAACATGCTGAATAACAGGATAGAGTATCGGCACTATTATCGCGCTGAGAAGCGCACTTAATGCCATCGCCACAGAGGCAAAGGCACCGGCTTTTGGCTGATCACTAATCAGTGATGCTGTGCCAATGGCATGGCAAGCAGTACCAATAGCAACACCTTTTGCTTGGGCATTGCGAATATTTATCAGCGAGAAAATCAAATTACCAAATATTGCCCCAAGTACGCCAATAAAAATCACCATGGCTGCCGCTAAAGAAGGTATGCCGCCTAGCGACTCTGTTACTAACAAGGTGATGGGGGTTGTTACAGATAAACTTGCTAAAGATGCGCTTAACTGTGCTGGGGCTGCAAAAAAATAACAAATAAGCGACGCGACAAAGGTGGCATTGATCACCCCTAAACTACAACTTATGAGAATTAGCAGCAGGTTCTTTTTGACATGGATAAATTGCTGATAAAGCGGTAAAGCCAATGCCACAATGGCAGGCTCAAGCAACCAGCTTAGAACTTTACTGTGCTCGGCAAAAGGCTCATAGGGGAGCTTCAGTGCCACTAACAACGCTGCAATTAACACAATTGCCCAGCACACAGGGTTACTAAGCGCTTTAACAGTGGCGTGCTGGGTTTTCGTGTTTAAAAATCGCAGTACTAAGAAAAGTACAATAATAAGCGGGACGCTGAGCCACCATAAACTAACTGTCATTTTCACGGCCCTTAAAATAGGCGATAACAGCGCCTATGATTAAAACACTACTCAGTGGCACGACTATAAAAATAGTCAGTAATAAAGGCCAGTTCTGTGAAATTAAACCCAGATGTTCAATAATACCAACCCCTGCAGGGATGAAAAACAACGGCATGTAATTAAGTAAAGGGCTGGCTGTTGGTTTTAAATGCTGTTCTTTAACGAGGCCTGTTAACAGTAGCACGAGCAGTAACACCATACCGAGTAATGGAGCAGGGAATGAGCTTTCAAGCAAAGTCGTTAAAAACTTGGCAACGGCTAAGCAGGTAAGAATAATAACGCTACTGATAAGGTATTTCATAAGTCAGGATAATTGCGAATAAAGTACAATTACATCATACCCTTGTCAGTTGTACTATGCGACTTTAGCTTACCATGATTTGGCATTATTAAACTTGATATCCTCTGCGCCTTTCGCTTTTGCTATCGCTTTTTTAGTATTTGGATTCATCAGTAAGCGAATTTGACTCCAGGTTTCTTTAGCGAGAATCTTGCGCTGCTGTGAGCGAAAGCTTTGCTGTGTGATTCGTTTAATTGCAGCAAGGGTATCCGGCGAGCGCGCCATGAGGGTTTCTAGTACGGCATTGGTTTGTTTATCAACGTCATCAGTAAGTTGTGTAACTAAGCCATATTCTTTAGCGTCTTCAGCCGAGACAGGCCCTGCATGACTTGCCAACCAAAGTGCTTGGTCACGCTTCATTAAACCAGCAAGCACCACGTTAGCCCCCATATCAGGGCACAAGCCCCACCGGGCTTCCATGATCGCTAATTTAGCGTTTTTATCGACGATGCGATAATCAGCGCCGAGTGCGATTTGCATACCGCCACCAAAGCAGTGTCCGGTTACTTTTGCAATCACCGGAATACTTAAGTCTTGCCAACCTAGCACCACTTTTTGCGCTAGATTTTGGTTTCCTGGTAACCATTTGAATAAAAGTTTAATGATATTACTCGGCTTTTTCATCACCGCAGCAACATCCAGTCCAGAGCAAAAGTGTTCGCCTTCGCCAGAGATAACCACCGCACGTAAGCTGCGATCACGTTTAATTTTTTTGATTACGTTTGAAAGCTCGACAAACATGGCAAAACTCAGCGCATTTTGTTTCTCTGGACGAGCAAGGCTAACCCATGCGACTTGTTGTTTTATTTCTAGTTTTATCATGGTAACTCCTCTGACCTGTTTGCTAGAGCTTACGAGTTAATTACAACTAAGTAAAGAATTGCTGATGTGTCGCAAGGAATCATTAAATTTTCCAAAAATGGGTAACCTTGTCATATATTTAGTTACAAATTGGTGTATATTTTTAAAACAAAGGTGCTAGTTCGCAGCTAGCTTTGTTTTGTGATTAGTTAGATACTTTCGCAAAATCTCATGACACGACTAGACTTAGTTTTAAGTCGCGCTACTAGGAGTAAATATATGCTGATGGGCAAAACAGCTCGCATAACTAAACAATCATCTCGTTCCTTGGCTTTTGCTGCAATTTCTGTCGCATTAACAACTACATTAGTTGGCTGTTCAGATGATAAAGCACAACAACAAACTACGCCGCCACCGGCCGTATCAGTATTTAATGTCGTCACACAGGAAGTTGGTAATTACCGAGAGTTTGTCGCGCGTACTGAAGCATTCCAAGAGGTTGCGATTAGAGCCCGAGTTGAGGGGGAACTCATTGAACGCCACTTTAATGAAGGCTCATCGGTTGAGAAAGATCAGCTTTTATTACGTATTGACCCATCTGAGTATCGCTCAACTGTTGCAGAAGTTGAAGCTGATTTAAAAAGTAAAATTGCCGCAGCGGGCGCCGCTGAAAGAGATTTAAAACGTGGTAAAGATGTGGCTGCGCAAGGTTTTATTTCACAATCAGACCTCGATAAACTCACCACAAATTTTGAACAGGCTACAGCAGCTGTAAAAGCCGCGGAAGCTGAGCTTGAAAAAGCAAAACTTAATTTAAGCTATACTGAGATACGCGCACCGTTTGCAGGGCGCATCGGTAAAGTGAACTATGATGTGGGTAATATTGTTGGGCCATCATCCAATGAGCTTGCAGAGCTGACCGATGTTGACCCAATTTATGTAAGTTTTCAGGTTGAAGAAGCTGACTACATCTCTTATCGCCAAAATAATCAAGCACCTTCAGATAAAGACCCTCGTGATGTGCCTATCGACTTAACTTTGCGTTTACCAAACAACTCAACTTTTGCTGATAAAGGCGAACTTGATTTTGCAGATACCAAAATTAACCGCAATACAGGCACGGTTGAGCTAAGAGCCGCTTTTGATAACCCTGATGGCATCGTTATGCCGGGTCTATTCGTCACTTTAATCGTTGAAAGTACGAATAAACAAGACTTGGCACTCATTCCTCAAGTTGCAGTGCAAGAAAACCAGCAAGGAAAGTTTGTACTCGTTGTTGATGACGAAAATAAAGTGGCTATGCGGATTGTTAAGCTGGGTCGTCGTATTAATGCAATGTGGGTGGTTGAGTCTGGTTTAGAGGCGGGTGAAAAAGTCATTATTGAAGGTTTACAAAAGGTACGCCAAGGCGCTGAAGTGAAAGCTGTTGAAAAAAATGTCGATGAAACAACCGGCACTATTTCTAGCAAAGCTAACTCTTAGGAGTGAGATATGATCAGTAAAACCTTTATATCTCGCCCAAAATTTGCCTTGGTAATTTCGATTGTTATTACCATTGCGGGTTTAATTTCAATGGCCTTGCTGCCAGTGAATATGTACCCGCAAATAACCCCTCCGCAAGTACAAATTAGTGCCAATTACCCGGGTGCAAGTGCGCAAATTGTTGAAGAGTCGGTGATCCGGCCCATAGAAGAGCAAGTTAATGGCGTTGAAGATATGATGTATATCGAATCAACATCGTCGAATAACGGCACGGCCAACATAACTGTTTACTTTAAAGTCGGTACAGACACAGATATAGCCCAAGTTAACGTACAAAACCGTGTGGCACTTGCTGAAGCAGGGTTACCTGAAGAAGTTAAACGCCAAGGTGTATCGGTTAAGAAAAAGTCGAGTTCGATGCTTCTCGGTATCAACCTGTACTCTAATCAAGAAAATATCGACGCTATTTTCTTAAGTAACTATGCAACCAATTACTTAACCGAGCCACTTGGCCGTATTAATGGGGTTGCCTCTGCTGAAGTAATGGGGGAGCAAACCTATTCAATGCGCTTGTGGTTACGCCCAGATCGAATGGCATCTTTAGGTTTAACTGTGTCAGAAGTTCAAGCGGCACTGCAAGAGCAAAATACCATCGTAGCCGCGGGTAAGCTGGGTGCTGCACCCTCAGCACCGAGTCAGCAATTTGAGTATTCGATTCAGGCTAAAGGGCGCTTAAAAACCCCTGAAGAGTTTGGCCAAACCATTATCCGCTCGAGCAAAGATGGTAACTTTGTGCGCTTAAATGATATTGCCCGTATTGAATTAGGTGCAGCAAGCTACAGCACAACAGCAAAATTAAACCAGCAAGACACTGCATTCATCGTTATTTATCAGCTTACAGAAGCGAATGCGACGCAAGTAGCTGCTGATGTAAAAGCCCGTATGGCTGAGCTGGCTAAACAGCTACCTGATGGTGTTGAGTACTCAATTCCTTATGACACCACAGAGTTCATCAATCGCTCGATTGATGAAGTGGTCGTCACCCTTGTCCAAGCGGTTGGCTTGGTTATTTTAGTGGTATTTTTATTCTTACAAAATTGGCGCGCTACGCTCATTCCAACGGTGGCTATTCCGGTATCTTTGGTGGGGACTTTCGCGTTTATGATGATGATGGATTACTCCATCAACTTAATCACCTTGTTTGGTTTAGTACTTGCAATAGGTATCGTGGTCGATGATGCCATTATCGTTATTGAAAACGTTGAGCGAATACTAAAAGAAGAAAAGCTGCCAATTAAAGAAGCGGTTACCAAAGCGATGGAGCAGGTATCGGGGCCAATCGTGGCAACGACCTTAGTATTGCTTGCGGTGTTTGTGCCAGTAGGCTTTATGCCGGGAATAACCGGGGAGCTTTATAAACAGTTCTCGGTGACGATTTCATTTGCGGTACTCATTTCTTCTTTAAACGCACTGACATTAAGCCCTGCATTGTGTGCTTTATTGTTAAATGAAAAAGCCATGAAGCCGATTAAGTGGTTAGCCCCATTCGAAAATATCATTACTCGTTCGACCAATGGCTACAGTAAAGTTATTAACTTTATCCTCAAACGTACCGCGAGAATGGCATTGTTTGCGGTGGTTATTTTTGCGGCTGCAGGTTGGCTAGTAAAAACAGTGCCTACAGGCTTTGTACCAGCAGAAGACCAAGGCTTTCTTTTTGTTGATGTGCAATTACCAGATGCGGCAGCTAGCGGTCGTACCCAAGATGTAATGCATAAGCTGGGCGAGATTGTAAAAAATGAACCAGCGGCAACTGACTTTATTGCGGTTTCTGGCTTTTCATTACTCGGTGGTGCGGGTTCTAATAATGCGCTTGGTATTGTGGTACTCAAGGATTGGGAAGAGCGTACCAGCCCAGAGCTTGGCTTACGTGCAGTACTTACGCGCCTGATGGGGCAGTTTTGGGCGATGCCAGATGCGCAAATCATGGCCTTTAATCCGCCTTCAATACCTGGACTTGGCACAAGCGCAGGCTTTGAGTTTAGGTTACAAGACAGTGAAGGACGCGAGCCTGCTGAACTTGCACAAGTGTTAAATGGCTTAATTTATGAAGCGAACCAGCGTCCAGAGCTGTCAAATGTTTACAGTACATTTAGAGCAAATGTGCCACAGTATTTCCTTGAAATTGACCGTAATAAGGCAAAAGCTCAAGGGGTGGCGCTTAGCGATATTTTCTTAACCTTGCAGGCGCAACTTGGCTCGTTATACATAAATGACTTTAACCAATTTAGCCGTACTTACCGCGTTATCATGCAGGCGGAAAGCCGTTTTCGTCAAAACCCAGCAGACTTACAGTACTACTATGTACGTAATGATGAGGGAGCAATGGTGCCGCTCACTACATTGGCTAAGCTGGAGCCAATTTTAGGCCCTACAAGCTTAACGCACTTTAACTTATATCGTAGTGCAAGCATTAGCGGACAACCTGCAGCGGGTTATGCCAGTGGTGATGCCATTAAAGCAATGCAAGAGCTAGCTGAGCAATTACCTACAGGCTATGTGTATGAGTGGGCTGGGCAGTCTAAACAAGAGATTGAAGCGGGTAATATGGCGCCAATCTTATTTGGCTTAGCGGTGGTATTCGTGTATCTATTCTTGGTTGCGCAATACGAAAGCTGGACAATTCCGTTTTCGGTCATTGCAGCGGTACCGTTGGCGTTATTTGGTGCCATGCTTGCGCTGTATGTGATTGGTATGGAAAACAACATCTATGCGCAGGTTGGTTTAGTGCTACTGATTGGCCTATCCACCAAAACCGCTATTTTGATTGTTGAATTTGCTATGGAAGAGCGTGCGGCAGGTAAAAGTATTTTTGAAGCGGCTCTTAATGCGGCAAGATTACGCTTTAGGGCTGTATTGATGACGGCATTGTCGTTTGTACTTGGCGTATTACCGCTGGTGTTTGCAAGTGGCGCAGGGGCTGGCAGTCGAATATCGCTCGGTATTACCGTGTTATTCGGGATGTTAGCTGCAACCATTTTTGGCACCTTACTTGTTCCGCTATTTTATACGCTCGTGCAATCAATGCGCGAAAAGATAAAAGGCACAGCAAGTGCGGAATAAAATCTGTTATTAATTACAAAAAAGTCAGGGCAACCTGGCTTTTTTTTTGGTAAAACTCAAAAGAGGTTTGTTATCATAGCCAGATTCAAAGCGATACACATGTGCAGAGGTTTAAGGAATGGCTGGTCCACGCTTATACAGTGAAGAAGAAGTAACTCATCAGGCTTATGATATCTTTTTAGAATTAGCGCCTGATAATTTAAGCGAGCAAGATATTGCTGATTTTAACGAGCACAGAGAAGAGCTTGGCTTTATTGAAGAAGGTGAGCCTGACGAGCAGTGGCAAGATTTTGTTGCACTAGAAATTGAACCTGAGCTATTTGTGCAAGTCTTAGTAGGACTTGAATTCGACAATCAAGATATCTTGTTTGCGAAAATTTTAATTAGCCGAGACAAAGATGCACCGTTTTGCCACATTCTTTGGAAAGATAGCGAATAACTCTCCAGCCGATGTTTGACTCTACTTTTAGTTGTTTTAATTCAATAAAACGAATTATTTTGCCCGCCCTGCTAGTTTGCAGTTGGCAGGCTTTTGCTGTTGATCCGTTTGAAGACTTTCATGAGTACGGGCAATTATCAGAAGAAGAAATCCATAAAATTCATAAAGGCGAGTTGCTGTACGGAGATATGGAGTTTGGTTTTATGGTAAGCCGCGGTAATACCAACTCAACTAGTTTCAAACTTAAAGGTAACCTTTACCAAGATTTCGAAAAGTGGCGTAACCAATTTAAGCTCGATACTTTATACAAACGTGACCGTAATGAAGAAACCGGTGATGAAGAAGTTTCTGCTGACCGTATTTTTGTATCAGGCCAAGGTAACTATAAGCTAAATGTGAAAAATGAGTCATTTTTCATTTACGGTGACTACGAGCGAGATAAGTTTAGTGGTCTTGAGTTTAAGAGCACCATAGCGACGGGTTACGGTAACCGCATTTACCAAGGCAGCAAGAATAAAGTCGATATCGATGTGGGCCCTGGTTTATACCGCTCGGTGGCTGATCAAGAGACTGCAACAGAAGAAGATGAAACAAAAACCGGTTATCTGCTTCGTCTAGCGCTGCAGTGGGAGCGTACGGTTTCTGCTCGCACTCGCTTTAATCAAGATGTCAGTTATGAACAATCATTGTCAGGGTTAAACTCGCGTTTAAAGTCAGAAACATCCCTGATCAGCAAAATTATGGGTGATGTATCACTCAAATTTACTTACATGTATCGCTATAACTCAAAACCAGAGGAAGATAAGCTCAAGTACGATTCTGAGCTGAGTGCAACCTTTGTTTATAGCTTTTAAGAGAATACTTCAGAATGTATCAACATAAACAGTACGCTATTTTTATTTTTGTTATTTTAGGCTGGATTGGCGCCTTCATTGCCTTAGCTTGGAACTTAATTGGTGCAGATATTCCTCTTATGGTGTTTAGCGCTATCTTAGTGCTGGTGGCCTTTTTGTTTCATGGTTTAACGATTAAGGTGAGCGATAAAACAGTAAGCTGGGCATTCGGTCCGGGTGTATTTGGAAAAACCGTGACTTTTGATGAGATTGAATCTGTTCGAGCGGTAAGTAATTCATTTCGTCATGGTATTGGTCTGCGTATCACCCATGATGGCTGGGTTTACAGTGTATCTGGATTTAGTGCTGTTGAATTGGCAATGAAAGACGGCACGCACTATCGCTTAGGAACCAATGACCAAGAAGGTTTACTGGCTGCGCTTAGAGAACATATTGCTGAACCTGTGACAGACGCTTCTGTGGATACAGAAGAAGTAGTCGAACAGATATAAGAAAAGCGCCAGTGGCGCTTTTTTTATAGTAATGGTTTAGTGGCTGTGACCACAACCACCTTCACCGTGCACATGACCATGTGCTAATTCTTCTTCAGTTGCATCGCGTACTTCAAGTACTTCAACATCAAAATGAAGGGTAATACCTGAAAGTGGGTGGTTACCATCTACAATAACGTCTTCGTCTTGAATTTCGATGATCATCACTGATTGGTCGCCAGCGTCAGTCGTAGCGCGGAACTGCATACCCACTTCAATTTCCATACCTTCAAACATTGATTTTGGTACTGCTTGCATTAGGTCATCGTGACGCTCACCATAGCCTTGCTCTGGCTCAACAGTTACGCTGAATGTGTCGCCCGCTTCTTTACCTAATAGCGCATTTTCGAGGCCTGGAATTAAGAAACCCGTGCCAACGATAAACACCAGTGGCTCGCCATCGAAAGAGTTGTCGATGGTGTTTTTGTTATTATCCAATACTGAATAATGCATTTTTACCACTTTGTTTGCTGCTACGATCATAGTCATTCCTATTTATTCATCTTCGAGAGAGTAAGGCAGAGCTTGAATAGATAACTCTACCTGAGGGAGGTGTTTAGCTCGCAAAATTTGGCCAGCTTCATTATCGTTCGGAAGCACAACAAGGCCCATTAAGGTTTGCGTTTGTTGATTAAAACTTTGGCTAATAAGCTTGCCAGCACGGCGCCAGTTTTCGCCCATTTGTGTTTCGAGTTCAAGCTCGTCAAGTAAGCCTTCAGCTTTGCCCGAAACTATGTACATAGCACGTTTATTTTTGCCTAGGTATTTCATACGGGCGACGGTTTCTTGCCCTGTGTAGCAACCTTTTCTGAAACTGATACCACCAAGCGCTTGTAAGTTAACCATTTGCGGTACATATTCGCCAATAGCGTCGCTGTTTAATGATGGCTCGCCTGCGGCAATAGCTGCCTGTTGCCATAACGCGTCATCATCAAGAGCTGTGACGTTATCAGGTAAGCTAAACTCGTCGTTGACCATAAGCAATACGCGGTTATCTGCAAGCTTTAACGCTTTACCGCCAGCAAAATCGACAGCGTTGTGCTCGTCGTCAAAATTAATTGCTAAGGTTTCTAGAGTCGCTGTTAGGTCATCACCTAGTAAGCCAATTAGCGGTTTTTCAGATTGCTGAATTTCTACTTGCGAAAATACCGCATATTTTTTTAACTCGACTAGCGATTGCTCTACCTCAGGTTTTGACCCTGCAAGGTAATAGCTATCAAGGTGTGAAAACAACCTAAATACACCCCAAAGCTTGCCTTTTGCATTACAGTGGCCAGCCCAAAGGAAGTTATCATCAGTTAATTTGTTGATATCTTGCGTAATTTGTCCGTGAAGGTAAGACAACTTATCTTTGCCAGTTAGGCTGATAAGTGAATAAGATAAAGGACATGCGTAAACAGTCGACATAAAAACCTTCTTTACGATATGAATGAGCGCTAATGATAACTTAGTTAGGGTAGCAATTTAAATAGCTGTTTATTCGATTGCAATTTGGTAAACTGCAGACAAATAAGTACGAGGTTTAAAATGACTGAAATTCACAGTAAAGAACGTATTCGTTGGGCATGCCGTCGCGGTATGTTAGAACTAGATGTTTTATTTATGCCATTCGTTGAAGAAGCGTTTGACTCACTATCAAAAGAACAGCAAGCTGTTTTTCAACGCTTACTTGAGTGCGATGATCCTGATTTATTCGCATGGTTTATGGGTCATGAAGAGTGTAAAGACCCAGAGCTAAACGGCATGGTTGCGTTAATTTTAGACCGAGTTCGTGTATAGGTTTACCGTTACAAATAACACCCCCGACCACAAACCCTTTGTGGTCTTTTTTTGCTTAACAGCCATTATTTTATGTTTTGCTTATCAGCATGTTATCGCTCAGCTGTTGGCTTGTTTTGCGTGCTTTTTCTTAGCCATTCTTAGTTTTAAAAAAGTCCAACAAGCACAACCTGAAAAGGGTTTTATAATTTTAGAGCAAGCAGAGCTTAGATTTGTAAACGACAAACTGAAAGTACAAGGCCAAATAACGGCTAAAAGTTATGTGTTTGCTAATTTTGTGGTGCTGAGGTTAGCTGGGTTTTATCAATCACACTGGCTGATTATCAGCTCAGCCAGTGTTGATGAAGAAAGTTTCTCGCGTTTAAAGCGCGCGATTATTGCAGTGCAGCAACCGACTTAGGCGTTAAAATTGTCGGTGTTGGATTTTCGTTTTGCTCTGGGTAATCAATCGTGTAATGAAGACCACGACTTTCTTTACGCTCAAGGGCGCTGCGAATAATAAGCTCTGCAACCTGCACTAGGTTTCGAAGTTCTAATAAGTTATTTGTAACCCTAAAGTTTGCGTAATAGTCGTGAATTTCTTGCTGCAGTAATTCAACGCGGTGAAGCGCTCGCTCTAAGCGTTTTGTTGAGCGTACAATACCCACGTAATCCCACATAAATAACCTTAGCTCATGCCAGTTGTGAGTAATAACGATTTCTTCGTCTGAGTTTGTTACGCGACTTTCATCCCATAATGGTAAGGCTTCAAGGGCAGGGCTTGCATCGATTTTGCTCAGAATATCTTTCGCGGCTGCATGGGCAAATACAATGCACTCAAGTAGAGAGTTGCTCGCCATACGATTAGCACCGTGTAAGCCTGTGTAAGCTACTTCGCCAACCGCATATAAGTTATCTAAATCTGTGCGGCCATTAAAGTCGGTCATAACACCGCCGCAGGTATAGTGTGCAGCAGGCACCACAGGAATGGCTTCTTTGGTAATGTCGAGGCCAACACTTAAGCATTTTGCGTAGATAGTTGGGAAGTGCTCAATGATAAAATCTTTATCTTTGTGGCTAATATCAAGGTACACACAATTCGCACCAAGGCGTTTCATTTCAAAATCGATGGCACGAGCAACAATATCGCGAGGGGCAAGTTCTTCGCGCTCATCAAAGTCTTTCATAAAGCGAGTACCATCAGGGCGTTTTAAATACGCTCCTTCACCGCGCATAGCTTCTGTGATCAAAAAGTTTTGCAGCTCTGGGTGATACAAACTTGTTGGGTGGAATTGGTTAAATTCCATATTGGCTACACGGCACCCCGCACGCCATGCCATTGCGATACCATCACCACTTGATACATCTGGGTTAGAAGTATATAGGTACACTTTACTTGCGCCACCTGTTGCCAGTGATACGAACTTGGCAGCGATAGTTTCAACTTTTTTATCAACACAGTTCCAAACATACAAGCCGTGAACATGCTTGCCTTTTTTGGCTAAGCTTTTATCTGTGATTAAATCAATGGCATTGTAATTTTCTAACAAGGTGATGTTAGGGTGGGCTTGTACTTGGCTAATTAAGGTTGTTTGCACTGCTCGGCCAGTGGCATCGGCGGCATGTAAAATACGGCGATGACTGTGACCACCTTCGCGAGTTAAATGAAAACGTTCTTTACCTTTTGAATCGAACTCCATATCAAAAGGTACGCCTTGCTCAATCAGCCACTTTAAACATTTTTTAGCATTGCTTGCTGTGTAGTGAACCGCATCACGGTCACATAATCCGCCGCCTGCATCGAGAGTATCTTCAACATGAGATTCAATGCTGTCATTCTTTTTATCAAATACTGCTGCAATACCACCTTGAGCATATAAGGTAGAACCTTCTGTTAATGCGCCTTTACTAAGTACCGTCACCTTACAGTGATTTGCAAGCGATAAAGCAAGAGAAAGGCCAGCGGCGCCGCTGCCAATGATAGCGACATCAGTAATGTGATGTTTATTTTGGTTCATGTCTGTGGTCTTTGCGGTTACAATGCTCGGCTAGTAGTGCTAAAAGTTTGAGCAAATAAATTTTTATGTGGTATACGTATATGTACCATATTTGCTTTAACACTATTAGTCATTTTAAAACGTTATACCAATCTTATTAGTTTTATCGTCACATAAACAGTTTATTGTTAGCTGTTTTAAATTGTGAGTTTAATTTAGATAACCGTTGATTCTTAAGCAATTATTGAGGTTGTCGTGTAATAAGATTGGTATGACTCAATTTATTTGCGTGCTATTTTATAAAAAAATCATTTTAAACTGAACTTTTATATTCATGGTGCAGTCAGAGTTTGTGTAAACAATGGCGAGTATATGAATAGCAAGCAAGAATCAAACAGAGGAGTACCGGCTCGAATGAGCGAGCAGGATTTGGATTTAGCGCTAGTTAAAAGGGTCCAGCAAGGAGATAAAAACGCCTTCAACCTATTAGTTAGAAAATATCAGAATAAAATTGCAGGTTTGATTTCACGTTATGTATCGAACCAAGGTGATGTTGCTGATGTCGCACAGGAAGCTTTTATTAAAGCCTACCGTGCTTTACCTAACTTTAGAGGTGATAGCGCCTTTTATACTTGGTTGTACCGTATCGCCGTAAATTGTGCTAAAAATTACTTAGTTGCGCAGGGGCGCAAACCCCCAGCTAACGATGTTGATGCCGAAGAAGCAGAATTTTATGACAGTGCAGATGCAATGCGTTCAAACGCATCGCCAGAAAACCTGTTATTAAGTGACGAAGTACGTGCTGTAATTTTTAATACGATTGATAGTTTGCCTGAAGATCTAAAAACCGCGATTACCCTTCGTGAAATTGAAGGTATGAGCTATGAAGAAATAGCCGTGGTTATGGATTGCCCTGTGGGAACGGTGCGTTCACGTATTTTCCGTGCCCGTGAGGCGATTGATAATAAATTGAATCCATTAATAGGTGAGTCTTAGTATGACAAAAGCAGACGTTAACAAGTTGGATAATGAGCAGTTGTCCGCGTTACTTGACGGCGAGCAGCAGTTAACTGATCAAGCGATCACAAACGACGATGTGTCTACATTTGGTCGTTACGCAATGATTGGTGATGTAATGCGTGCTGAGGCAAATAACAACGCTTTTAATTTTGACATTGCAGATGCAGTGGCTGAATCACTAGAGCAAGAACCTGTTTACGCAGATTTCGCGAATAAAACAACGGCACCAAAAAGCGAAGAAATCGTGGCGGCAACAGGCACTGATAACGTAGTAGCATTTAATTGGCGTCGTCCATTTGCCCAAGTGGCCATTGCTGCTAGTGTTGCCATGTTTGCTATTGTGGGCGTACAAACTTTGCCACAAAACAGTGAAGTGCCACAAAATGACATCCCAACATTACAAACTGTACCATTAACCGGTATGGCCTCTCCTGTTAGTTACTCATCTGAGCAACCTGCATTAGAAAATGCAGAGCAAGGTTTACGTGAGTTACAACAACAGCGTATTGGTGCATTAGTGCTTGAGCACCAACGTCAAGCACGTGTTGCATATTCGCTAGAAAAATCGCAAACTGCAGAAAATGCAGACGAGGAAAAAAACTAATTAAATGAAAGTTTTTACTTTTATTTTGTCGCTGGTATTAACGGCTCCAGCCATTGCCAGCGACGAAAATCCCGCCAAGACTTTATTAAATGATATGGCTATGGCCGTTCATACTCGCAACTTTGACGCATCATTTGTGGTTGTAAAAGGCCAAGCCATGGAACCCTATCGCTGGTTACATGCAAAACAAGGCGATATTGAGCTTGAGCATTTAAGTTTGCTCAACGGCGCTGGCCTAGAAATGGTGCGCGTTGACGATCAAGTGACCTATTTTGAGCCTCATTCTGAGCCTTATTCAGTGAAAACAGACTCTATCGCCGGGCCAATTCCTGAAGTACTTTTTAAAGATATTAATCGACTAAGCGCTCACTATGATTTTGTGCTTGGCGGAAAAGGCCGTATTGCAGGGCGCTCAGCACAGTTAGTACGTATCGAATCAAAAGATGAATACAAATATAACTACTGGATTTGGCTAGATACTGAGTCATCGTTGTTACTTAAATCTGCCTATGTGAATCACAAAGGTGAAATGCTTGAGCAGTTACAGTTAACTCATATCAGCGTAACAGAGCAGCCAGCACCTATGTTAGTTGAAATGCAAAATCGTGACTTTCCAGCAGTCCTTGCGACTAACGATTTAGCCAGCGATGGTGACGGCGCAGCGAATGATTGGAAAATTGGTTGGCTCCCTGATGGCTTTAAGTTATTAAAGTCAGATCGCCATAAACTTGATTTAAATAATGAACTTGCTGACTATTATTTATATTCAGATGGGTTTGTTGAAGTGTCTGTTTTTATTCAAAGACCGTTACCTGGAAAGCGTGCAAGCGGCGCTTTAACCTCAGGTGCAACGACTGTGTATGTGCACAATGGTGGTAGCTTTGATGTATCGGTTGTTGGTAATATCCCAGCTATGACAGCCAAAGCTATAGCTGAGTCGGTAGCGCGACCTCTTTAAATCATGATTGAACAAACACTCACTGTCGTGTCAGTTAAAGGCACGACAGCGAATTTAGAAGCAGAACAAAAGCAAGCCTGTGCCGGCTGTAATGGTCGTTGTGGTTCGCAAGTTTTTGCAAAGCTGTTTGGAACAGCTAAAAAAACCTTTCCTTATACCTTCGAAAAAGAGCTCCAAGTAGGGCAAAAAGTAACTTTAGCACTCGATGATAGCCACTTAGTTAAACACGCTATGGCTGTTTACATGCTACCCCTTTTGTTTAGTTTAGGGTTTGCTTTAATCGCATTTTCGGCTTTTTCGCTTGCCGAAGGCTGGCAAATTTTAGCCGCCGTGATTGGTGGTTTGACGGGCTATGCGATAGCAAAATCAAGGGTTAAGAGCCTGAAGCATGATATTAAAGTAATAAAAATTCACCCAATTACTATTCCTTTCACTCAAATAGATGGTGATTAAAGCCAATTAAATGTAAAATTGTCGCTTTATACACTTAGTCCATTTTATATAGAAGTTTAGAATCCAGTTTATGAAGCATATCCGTAATTTTTCGATCATCGCCCATATTGACCATGGTAAATCGACTCTCTCTGACCGTCTTATCCAAGTTTGTGGTGGTTTAACAGACCGTGAAATGCAGCAGCAGGTGTTAGACTCAATGGACATAGAGCGTGAGCGTGGTATTACCATCAAAGCGCAAAGTGTAACGCTAAATTATAAAGCTAAAGACGGCGAAACATACCAGTTAAACTTTATCGACACGCCAGGACACGTTGACTTCACATACGAAGTATCACGTTCACTTGCAGCCTGTGAAGGTGCACTTTTAGTTGTTGATGCGGGTCAAGGTGTAGAAGCTCAAACTTTAGCTAACTGCTACACAGCAATCGAAATGGACTTAGAAGTTATTCCAGTTCTAAATAAAATCGACTTACCACAAGCCGATCCACTTCGTGTAGCAGAAGAAATTGAAGACATCATTGGTATCGATGCCCTAGATGCAGTGCAATGTAGTGCTAAAACGGGTATTGGTATTGAAGAAGTACTCGAAATTATTGTTAAAGATATTCCGCCGCCAGAAGGTGACAAAGACAAGCCACTACAAGCGCTTATTATTGATTCATGGTTTGACCCATACCAAGGCGTTGTATCACTAGTACGTATCAAACATGGTGAATTACGCTCGGGCGATAAAATTAAGATCATGTCGAATGATCAAGTTCATATCGCAGATAAAGTGGGTATTTTCACACCAAAACAAACCAACACGGGTATCCTAAAAACCGGTGAAGTAGGCTTTGTTATTGCGGGTATTAAAGAAATCCATGGTGCACCTGTAGGTGATACCATCACTTTACAACGTAACTCTGCGCCAGAGCGTTTACCGGGCTTCCAACGCATTAAACCGCAGGTTTATGCAGGTATGTTCCCAATTTCATCAGATGACTATGAGTCATTCCGTGATGCGCTTGATAAATTAAGCTTGAACGATGCGTCGTTATTCTTCGAGCCAGAAAACTCAACAGCACTAGGCTTTGGTTTCCGTTGTGGCTTCTTAGGCATGCTACACATGGAAATCATTCAAGAGCGTCTTGAGCGTGAATACGACATTGATCTTATTACCACTGCGCCAACAGTAATCTACGAAGTAGAGACTAAAGACGGAACTAAACAGATAGATAACCCGTCTGACTTACCGCCAGTGAATAATATTCTTGAAATCCGTGAGCCAATTGTTGAAGCTAACATATTAGTTCCGCAAGAGTTTTTAGGTAACGTAATTACGCTTTGTGTTGAAAAGCGTGGTATGCAAACTAAAATGAGCTACCATGGTAAGCAAGTTGCGGTGACGTACGAATTACCGATGGCTGAAGTAGTCATGGACTTCTTTGATAAGTTAAAATCAACAAGCCGTGGTTTTGCATCGCTTGATTATAACTTCAAGCATTTCCAAGCTTCAGACATGGTACGTGTTGACGTATTAATTAATGGTGAGCGTGTTGATGCGTTAGCTATTATTGTTCACCGTGATATTGCACAATCACGTGGTCGTCAGTTAGCTGAAGCACTGAAAGACTTAATTCCACGTCAGCAGTTTGATATTGCGATTCAAGCAGCGATTGGTCAGCATGTTATTGCCCGTACAACAGTTAAGCAATTACGTAAAAACGTAATCGCAAAATGTTACGGTGGTGACGTGAGCCGTAAGAAGAAACTGCTACAAAAACAAAAAGAAGGTAAAAAGCGAATGAAGCAACTAGGTAACGTTGAAGTACCTCAAGATGCATTCTTAGCTATCCTTAAAGTTGGTAAATAATTAGAAGTAAATAAAGGAATTAATGCATGGCGGGTTACTTTTCTATTTTCTTAGTGTTGTTAACGCTAGGCTCAGGATTAATTTGGTTAATTGACCACTTTATGTATGCGCCAAAGCGTCAGCAACGCATTGCCCTTGCTCAAAATGCAGCAGGTGGTGAACTAGACGAAGAAACCGCCGCATTAATTGCGCCTGAGCCAAGTATCACTGAAACGGCTAAGTCAATTTTTCCGATGATTGCAGCGATCACGATTTTTCGCTCTTTCATTTTTGAACCGTTTCAAATTCCATCTGGCTCAATGATGCCAACCCTATTAGTGGGTGACTTCATTTTGGTACAGAAGTACTCATATGGCATCAAAGACCCAATTTGGCGTAGCCAGTTAGTTGATGTTGATGAACCTGAACGTGGTGATATTGTGGTATTTAAATACCCATTAGACGAGCGTGTAGATTACATTAAACGTACGATTGGTTTACCGGGCGATAAAATTGTTTATCGCAATAAGCACCTTTATATTCAGCCAAAATGTGCCGAAGGTGAAACGCAGCAAGGTGATTTGCTGTGTAATGAATACAACAAAATTGATATGGAAATCCTCAATAGTGACGAGTTCAAGCAGGGTTCGATGAATTTAGTGCGCTTAGAAGAAAACCTAAGCACATTGAATCATAACATTTTAATTAACCCGCAAGCTCCTGAAATGAAAGGCCGTTATTATCAACAACCAGGTACACGCTCTGATGAGTGGGTTGTTCCTGCCGATCATTATTTCATGATGGGTGATAACCGTGATAATAGCCAAGACAGTCGCTTTTGGGGCTTTGTACCTAAAGAAAACTTGGTAGGTAAAGCCGTCTTTATATGGATGAGTTTTGAATTTGAGAATGGCCCAGATGACTTTTTACCAGGCTGGGTTCCAACTGGTGTTCGTTTTGAACGCCTAGGTAATATTCAGTAACGATGAAAAAAAACGTAACAGAGTTATACAACAAAATAGGTTATACATTTACTGATCAAGCTTTGCTTGAGCAGGCAATGACGCACCGCAGTCATAAAGGTCAACATAACGAGCGCTTAGAGTTTTTGGGCGATTCGATTTTGAGCTTTGTGATTGCGAATGCGCTTTACACTAAATTTCCAAAAGCACGCGAAGGTGATTTAAGCCGCATGCGTTCGACCCTAGTTCGTGGTCAAACGTTGGCTGAATTTGGCCTAGAGTTTGGCTTAGGCGATTACTTACGCTTAGGTCCAGGTGAGCTTAAAAGCGGTGGTTTTCGCCGTGAATCAACCCTTGCTGATGCCGTTGAGGCGATTATTGGTGCGGTGTTCTTAGACTCAAACATTGAGCAATGTGGTGAGTTAATTTTAAGCTGGTACGAGTCGCGTCTTGATGCAATTTCGCCGGGCTTAAATCAAAAAGATCCAAAAACATTACTTCAAGAATACTTACAAGCGCGCAAATTATCGTTACCTGGCTACACTGTAATTGATACAAAAGGCCAAGCGCACAATCAAACATTCACGGTTGAATGTATTGTTGAAGGGATGGATAGCATTATCTCAGTTGGTAGCTCGCGTCGTAAAGCTGAGCAAAAAGCCGCTGAAAAAGCCTTAAAGATACTTAAAAATGAATCTTGATGATTTAATTAGCAAAGAACCTGCAGAGCTAGACACGCACTGCGGTATGGTTGCCATTGTTGGCCGCCCAAATGTAGGTAAATCAACCTTACTTAACTATATTGTTGAGCAAAAGGTGTCTATTACCTCGCGTAAGCCACAAACCACACGACACCGTATCATGGGTATTCATACCGAAGGTAAATACCAAGCTGTTTATGTGGATACACCAGGCTTACACGTCGAAGAAAAACGCGCTATTAACCGTTTAATGAACCGTGCTGCATCAAGCTCAATTGGTGATGTCGAACTTATCATCTTTGTGGTTGAAGGCACACACTGGAACGAAGACGATGAGATGGTACTAAATAAAGTACGTCAAAGTGGTCGCCCAGTGTTATTAGTTATGAATAAAATTGACCAGGTTAAAGACCGTGATTTAGTGCTTCCCCACATGCAGTTTTTAGGTGGTAAATTTGATTTTGTGGCTATTATGCCAGTCTCTGCGAAGCAGGGTAAAAATATTGATTTAATCAAAGATGAAGTGAAAAAGCGTTTACCGCTTTGTGAGTTTTACTTCCCTGAAGACTACGTAACAGACCGTTCAATGCGCTTTATGGCGGCTGAAGTGATCCGTGAAAAGCTGATGCGCTTTATGGGTGATGAGTTACCATATTCAGTCACCGTAGAGATCGAGCAGTTTAAATGGCAAGAAAACGGTGTCTGGCAAATTAATGGTTTGATCCTCGTTGAGCGTGAAACGCAAAAGCGTATGGTGATCGGCAATAAAGGCGAAAAGCTGAAAGTTATTGGCCGTGAAGCTCGTAAAGACCTTGAAGATATGCTTGATAACAAAGTGTTTTTAGAACTTTGGGTAAAAGTGAAGTCTGGCTGGGCCGACGATGAGCGTGCGCTACGTAGCCTTGGCTATGGTGAAGACTAAGTAAAGTCTTACACGCCATGGATAGCGAATTCTACACAGCATACTTGCTGCACCGACGTCCATTTAGCGACTCGCAAGTCATGCTCGATATGCTGGTAGAAGGCGTAGGTCAGCTGAGAATGCTGGCCCGTGTTAGTGGTCGCCAGGCCACTAAACATAAAGCACAATTACAACCTTTCCAATCTCTGCTCGTACAATATAACGGCAAGTCTGATTTAAAATACATTAATCGTTTTGAACCCCATGGCCGGCAAACTATGTTGCAGGGTACCGAGCTTTATTGCGGCTTCTATATGAACGAATTAACCAATCGTATCGTACCTATCAATGAGCCGATGGAAAGTGTTTATCATCTTTATAAACAGCATCTAGGTGAATTATCAACCACTAAAAACCTGCAAGCGGTGCTTCGCTCTTATGAGTTTCAGTTACTTGAAATGCTTGGTTATGGCGTTGATTTTAGTGTTGATGCCGAAGGTGATGAAATTATCGATGCAGCAAATTACCAGTACTTTGCTGAATACGGTTTTTTACTGCATGACGACCCCCATAGTGGTTTTTCAGGAAAGCAATTAAATGCCATAGCAGCTCATGACTTTAGCGCCCCTGATGTGTTATATATGGCAAAGCAATTAAGTCGATACTTACTCAAGCCTTTACTTGGTAAAAAGCCATTAAAAAGCCGTGAGTTATTTATTAAGTAGGCTGATGTTCAGCCTTGAATCGTTGTTTTAAACAGGTAAAAAAATGAAAGATATTCTTCTTGGTGTAAACGTTGATCACATTGCCACTTTACGCCAAGCGCGTGGCACGAGTTACCCAGATCCTGCGCATGCTGCAGCTGTTGCAGAGCATGCTGGTGCAGATGGTATCACCATTCATTTGCGTGAAGACCGTCGTCATATTCAAGACCGCGACGTATATGTGATGGCAAAAACGATTCAAACACGTATGAATCTTGAAATTGCAGTGACCGATGAAATGATCGACATCGCCCTTGAAGTGAAACCTGCTTATGTTTGTTTAGTGCCTGAAAAGCGTGAAGAGCTCACCACAGAGGGTGGTCTTGATGTTGTGGGTAATTTTGAAAAAGTAAAAGCAGCAACAGAAAAGCTAACAGCAGCAGGAATTAAGGTCTCGTTATTCATAGATGCCGACAACGCACAACTTGACGCTGCAAAAGCGTGTAATGCTCCATACGTTGAAATTCACACCGGTGCTTATGCTGATGCTGAAAATGACGAAGAGCTTCACACTGAGCTTGAGCGTATTCGTAGCGGTGTACAATATGCCGATAGCCTAGGTTTAATCGTTAATGCCGGTCATGGTCTTCATTACCACAATGTAAAACCCATTGCGGCAATGCCAGAAATTTATGAGTTAAACATTGGTCATGCGATTATTGCCCGTGCAGCGATTGATGGTTTAGAAAAAGCAGTCAGCGATATGAAACGTTTAATGATTGAAGCAAGACTTTAAGCTGACGCCTTTAATAAGAGCCAGCAAATTTGAATACTGAGCGCGGTGGATGTGATATCCACCGCGTTTTTTATTTACTCAGATAAACAATAAATTGTGCAAGCAATGAAGATAGCCAAGGGGAAAGGCAGAGTAGGACCACTAAATATTGATGCTTTTTCTTAAAGCTTTTTAAAACAGCGTCATCTATTGCCGACAATTCACCTTTCTTAATTGAATGAATAACCATTGAGTCAGGTTTTGTTCTCATTAATCTGGCTTGGCTTTCGTATGTTTGCCACAGCTCTGTGTAATTGGTTTTTACGTATTCGTTTGCCATCCCACTAAGCTTTTTAGAACTGAGTATGAACCAAAAGAACGATAATGATGTAAAAAACAAAAATAAAATAAAAAACATTAATCTTCCTTGATATCCTTCGTAACTTTTAACGTTGCTGCTCAAGCATTCCAGCATCGCTCAACAAATTATTTAGCTCATCAACAAGCTCAAACAATTCAGGCTCAATGTAATTTAAATCGCAATCACCTTTTAGTGCTGTCTCGAGTGTTTCGGCGAGGGATTTAAGTTTTGGCACACCAGTGTAACAACATGCGCCATGGAACTTGTGCACAATGCTAAGCACATGTTCACAATCTTCTTTTTCTATAGCTTCATTGAGCAGACGCAAGGTTTCCGGCACGCTGAGTAATAACATATTGAGCATTTCTAGTGCTAGCTCTTCTTTACCGCCAGCACGTTGTAGTGCTAACTGCCAGTCTAAGCGGGCACTTTCAAATGGAGGCTCTGAATTAATTGCCGGAACTTTGTTGCGTTCGCGGTTAATCGGTGATTGTGGACTATGATCGCTAATTATCTGCTTTAGCATATCTTCATCAATAGGTTTGGTTAAATAGCCTTTAAAACCATCCTTAAGTAGCTGTTCTTTTTCACCCGCTAGGGCGTGAGCGGTTACAGCAATGATAGGGGTATCTTCATTAAGAGATGACTCGCGAATAAGTTTACATGCGGTAATACCATCCATAATTGGCATTTGGATGTCCATGAAGATTAAGTCATATTTGTGGCTTTTACTTAAGCTGTAAGCTTGTGAACCGTTGTGTGCGGTATCTATCAGTTCTATTTGTTCATCAAGCAAGGTGCAAATAAGTTTAAGGTTGGCATCGTTATCGTCTACAACCAGTACTTTTAGCGGTAATAGTTTTTCATCGCCTTGTTCAATGTTATGTACAGGGTGATCAAGGCGATAAGGTGCAGCAAGCACTTCGCATAATTTACGGTGGTTAAGTGGTTTGCTTAAGCACGCATCTGCTCCGCTGCCAATAAAGGCTTCGCGCATATTATGCGAAACTGTATTGAGCATAAGGTAAAGATAGTCAGTGACAGGGCGAACGGCTTTTACATAACTCTTGAGCTGTTGCATATCATCAATTGCAGCTGTATGACCGATAATACAAATATCGTAACTGAAGTCTTTGTTAATCTCAGCTAAGAAACTTTCTTCATCTAAGCAGGCAGTTACTCGTGCTTGCCACTCATTGAGCAATGACAGAGTCGCTTGGTGTGTATGCTCGTGAGGTTCAAGGTAAAGAATACGTTTATTAATTAATGATTGAGTCGGTAAGTCACTGGTAATTGAGTTACTTGGCGTTCTGAATACGGCATTGAACGTAAAGCAGGTACCATTACCAGGTGCTGAGTTTAGGGTGATACGGCCATTCATCGCTTCAACAATATGCTTAGTGATGATTAGCCCAAGACCTGTGCCACCAAATTTACGGGTGATACTAGAGTCAGCCTGGCCAAATGGGGTAAATAACGCATCTTGTTTATCCATTGGGATGCCTACACCAGTGTCGGTGACAGACACTAAAATAGAGGCGCGTTCTTCATCTAATAAGCGATAGCCAACATCAACTTTGATTGAGCCTTTTTCAGTAAACTTAATGGCATTACTTAACAGGTTGATTAAAATTTGTTTAAAGCGGGTCGGGTCGCCAGTTAAGTTGTCGGGTACTTGTGGGTGGATAAATATCGATAGTTCAAGTTGTTTTTCGTGAGCACTTGGTGCCAACAAGGTCATAACTTCATTAATATTGTCACGGAGCTGGAATTGCATTGACTCAAGCTCCATGGCTCCGGCTTCTAATTTCGAAAAGTCTAAAATATCGCTGATAATGGTAAGTAAACTATTTGCCGACAGTTCAATGGTATCAAGATAATCTTTTTGATGCTTATTCAGCGGAGTCTTATAAAGCTGGCGAGTAAAACCAATTACACCGTTTAAAGGTGTGCGTAACTCATGACTCATTTTAGCTAAGAAGTCTGATTTTACTCGGTTCGCATCTTGTGCATCTTTTTTAGCAATACTTAACTGAATATTTTGGGTTTCGTATTGTTCGAGTGTTTCACGGTAATCAGAGGTTGCTTGGTCAATGTGCTTTTGCATCTCATCACGTTGCACGACCATGGTTTCTGCAATGGTATTTAAACCTGTGCGTAATAACTCAAACTCACCAAACATTTTTTGATCAAGTCCAGTGTCTACTTTACCTTCAATAAGCTTGTCGGTAGCTAGTACTAACTTATTAAGAGGCTGAATAAACATGCGAGTTAGTCTAAACGCTAATACGATAGCAAGTATGAGCGCGAGTAATATCACTACGCCACTGACCAATAATGCTCGTTGCTGGCCAATAATGGCTTGTTGTTTGTTAAGCATGATCACCACAGTACCAAGTGATGCTTGATAGCTGTGATGATTCCAAATCGTGTCTTGGCGGCTATGATTAATTATGGCAGTGGAGAATGTTAAATAGTGCTCAGAATTTTGTACTTGGATGCCATCCATGTTGTTTGCATTGCTGCTAACAATTTCTTTGAACTCACTTTGGTATTTACTAAAAATCACTAACTCATTGTTTTCATCAAAAATAGCAATTGATTGGATAGCAGGGGAGTGTTTGTTGTGCGTATGACTAACTAAGCGAGTTAATAAGGCTTTATCACGCTTTAATAGCGGTTGCTCAACAGCAATGGCGAGGGGCTCAATAATAGTCACGCCCTGTTGATACAAAATTTCATCGAGCTCAATGTAACGATTTATTGTAAAATAACCGCCCAGCAACAAGCCTATGATCACAGTCGGTATAAGTGTAAGGGTTAAGACTGAGTCACGTAAGCCAAATTTAGTCATAAAGAATGTTGTTATCATTATTATCGTTGTTTAAGAGTATATACTTACTCCCGCTTTATCAATAATTAAGGTGTTGCCCAATGGCACAGATTTTCAAAGCCAAAAAGAAATCCGTTTCGCAAAAAATGCTAACCCTGAATGTCACTGCTATGGATCACCAAGGACGGGGAGTTGCTAAGCAGGGAAATAAAGTCTGTTTTGTTAATGGTGCTTTGCCGGGTGAAGAAGTAAAAGCATTATTGATTGAAGATAAGGCACGCTTTGCCAGTGCTGATTGTAAAAAAGTGCTATCAGCCTCAGCGCATAGGGTTACTCCTTTTTGCCAGCATTATCAGGTTTGTGGTGGTTGTCAGCTACAGCACCTTGATGCAGAGCAGCAATTGGTTGAGAAGCAAGCGGCGGTGAGTCAGCTGTTTAGCAAGTTTGCCAAAGCTGATAACTTAAATTGGCAAGCACCTCTGCTTAGTGAAGAGCGCCATTATCGTCGCTCTGCGCGCATTGCCGTAATGCACGACAAAGCCGCAAAGAAAATGCGAGTAGGGTATCGGGCTCAAGGTTCTAAACAATTAGTGAGCATAGAAAACTGTGATGTGCTGAGCGGCACTTTTAAAGACGTTTTTTCAGTTTTTGATGTTCTTATCAACAGCCATTCAGGTCTGAGTAGCATTAGTCACTTACAATTATGTGAAGCTGATAACGCGGCCTTTGTGGTTATTAGGCATACCAAAGCCATTAACGCAGAGTTAAAAGCTATTGTAGTCGCAGCGTGTGATGAATATAGCTGGCGTGTTGTGTGGCAGTCACACAGTGGCGAAATTGATCACAGTGACCATCCAATGCCGTACTACCAGATACCGGCTTATGATTTACGCTTTGAGTTTGGCCTTGAAAACTTTATTCAAGTTAACCCGCAAGTAAACCAAGCTATGCTGTATCAAGCAAAACAGTGGCTTGATTTACAAGGTCATGAGCAGGTATTGGATTTGTTTTGTGGCATTGGTAACTTTTCATTATTGATTGCAAAGTATGCTAAATATGTTATTGGTGTTGAAGGGGTCGATTCTGCGGTTGCATTAGCAAAACAAAATGCGCAAACTAACTCATTGTCGAATACCGATTTTTATTGTTTTGATTTAACAAAATCACTGCAATCAGCTGCTTGGTTTAGTGCCGAACTTGACGTGTTAGTACTTGATCCATCACGTACTGGTGCAATGGCTATTTTAGAGCAGTTACCACTTACTCAGTTTAAAACGATTTTATACGTCTCTTGTGATCCTGTTACTTTAGCCCGTGACAGTGCAATTATTTTACAAGCAGGCTTTAGCATTGAAAAAATTGGGCTTATGAATATGTTCCCGCATACCGGGCATATTGAAACGATGGCGTTATTTCACAGGAGGTAAAGCGCACATGGTAGCCACTAGACAGTCACATCAGCTAACTAAGCCGAGTGATTTTGCCAGCCGTATCGAGCTGTTAGCGCTAACAGAAGACAAACATACCTTATTAGAGCAGGCTCACCAACTGTGCCTGCATTGCGATGATGCAAAACGTGAAAACACAGCCATTGAAATGGTGGAGATTTTAGCTGAGCTAAATTTAGACGCAGATTCCCTTGCTACTGCTTTTTTAACGCCTTATTTTTTAGCTGAAAAAATCTCGATAGAGACAGTCACTGAAAAGCTGGGTAACCACGTTGCATTATTACTAACTGGAGTAAGCCAAATGGCGACCATCAGTACCTTAGCCCACCAAGGGAAAGGCACTGTACAAATTGATAATATCCGCCGCATGTTATTAGCCATGGTTGAAGATGTGCGGGCTGTAGTGATTAAACTGGCGGAGCAAGTGTGCCACTTGCGTGATGTTAAAGACGCCAGTGAAGAAGAGCGCGTTATTGCCGCTAAAGAAACTCGCGACATTTTTGCCCCCCTTGCTAACCGTTTAGGGATTGGCCAGCTTAAGTGGGAACTTGAAGACCTGTCGTTCCGTTATCTGCATCCAGATACCTATAAAAATATCGCTAAACAGCTAGATGATAAGCGCCTTGCCCGTGAAGCTTACATGGAGAACATGGTTGCTTTAGTTAAAGCACGCTTGGCTGAGGCGGGTATTGAAGGTGAGGTGTATGGTCGCCCTAAGCATATCTACAGCATCTACAAAAAAATGGCACAGAAGAATTATGAGTTCGACCAGCTTTTTGACATTCGCGCTATGCGCATAGTGGTAGAGCGCCTGCAAGATTGTTACGCGGCGTTAGGTATCGTTCATACTAACTGGCGCCATTTAAATAAAGAATTTGATGATTACATCGCAACACCTAAACAAAACGGTTATCAGTCAATTCATACCGTGGTATTTGGCCCAGAGGGTAAAACCGTTGAAATTCAAATCCGTACGAGCGAAATGCACCAAGATGCTGAGCTAGGTGTTGCTGCGCACTGGATGTACAAAGAAGGTGCATTGCCAGGGCGTGGGTCGGGCTACGAGCAAAAAATTAGTTGGTTACGTAAGTTACTGCAATGGCAAGAAGAAGTTGTTGATGGTAGTGATCTTGCGGAAGAGCTTAAAAACCAAGTAGTAGAAGACCGCGTTTATGTGTTTACGCCTAAGGGTGATATTTTCGATTTACCGCTGGGTGCAACACCACTTGATTTTGCTTATTACATTCACTCAAACGTAGGGCATCGCTGTATTGGTGCAAAAGTGTTCGGCAAAATCGTACCCTTTACTCATCAATTAAGTACCGGTGATCAGGTTGAAATTTTAACTCAAAAGCAGCCTAATCCAAGCCGTGATTGGTTAAACCCATCGCTTGGTTATATTAAGTCATCACGAGCTCGTTCTAAAATCCATCATTGGTTTAAGCAGCTGGATCGCGATAAAAACTTAAGTGCCGGTAAAGAGATTCTTGAAACTGAGCTGCAAAAGCTGGATTTATCGACCAAAGATCTAGCGCCAGCAATCGAGCGTTTTAACCTTAAAGGCCTTGACGACCTTATGGTTGCGGTAGGTGCTGGGGATGTTCGCTTAAACCAGTTATTAAACTTTATTAGTGACCGTGAGCATGACGAACCACAAATTAAGTTTAAAAAACCAAAAAGTGTCACTGGCGATAAGAACGGTATTGTTGTTGATGGGGTAGGTAGCTTAATGAGCCATGTTGCTAAATGCTGCCGGCCCGTGCCGGGTGATGAAATCATCGGCTACATTACGCAAGGCCGAGGGATTGCAGTTCACCGAGAGGATTGTGATTCGTTTGAGAAACTTCGCCAGAAGCATCCTGAGCGGGTGATATCAGTAAGTTGGTCAGACGACATTAATGGCTCTTACTCATTAACGATAAAAGTTGAAGCCACTGACCGCTCAGGTCTTATTCGAGATATCAGCTCAGTGCTTGCAAACGAAAAAGTGAATGTGCTGAACATGAACGTCAACACAATTGAAGATAAGCAACTTGCGCTGTTTTCAATGCAGGTTGAAGTGCATGACCTATCGAGTACTAACCGCTTATTGTCTAAGCTACACCAAATCGAAGGTGTGCATGATGCAAAGCGTGGTCATTCGTAATGAGTGATAAACAGGCAATTGAGCAATCGCTTGCAATTATGGCCAAACTTCGGGACCCAGAATCTGGGTGCCCGTGGGATTTAAAACAAGACTTTAAATCGATTGTGCCGCATACCCTTGAAGAAGCTTATGAAGTAGCAGACTGCATTGAAAAAGGTGAATTCACTGAGCTTAAAAGTGAGCTTGGCGATTTACTTTTTCAAGTTATTTTTTATGCTCAACTTGCTAAAGAGCAGGGCTTATTTGATTTTGCCGATGTGGCTAATACGCTTAATGATAAATTAGTTCGTCGTCATCCCCATGTCTTTGCAAAGCAAAGTGAGCTGTCGGACGCTGAGCTTTCAGCGCAGTGGCAAGCTATTAAAGCACGAGAGCGAGCAGAAAAAACCGCCTCTCCACAAATGAGTTTATGGCAAGATATTCCTGATGCGATGCCGGGCTTATCAAAAGCGAAGAAGATTCAACAGCGTGTAGCAAGCCTAGGGTTTGATTGGCCAAGTTATCATGGGGCACTCGATAAAGTTGCTGAAGAAGTAGACGAAGTTAAAGAAGCACTGGCTCATGATCCTAACTCTGATCATAGTGCAGAGGAGTTGGGTGATTTACTTTTTGCAACGGTAAATGTAGCCCGTCATATTAAACGTGACCCTGAGCAATTATTACGAAGTGCCAATGCTAAGTTCGCGTCACGCTTTGAAAAAGTGGCTGCTTACTTAGGTGAACGTGGTCAAAGTTTAGAGACGGCTAGCCTCGAAGAAATGGACAACGCATGGGAAGCCATTAAAAAGCAGGCAAACTAAGTAAGTTATGATACGGCTTGGGTACAGCGTAACCAAGCTCGTTTTTTGTTCACTTATTTGCTAATTTTATCTGGATTGATAGCAGTCCCTTTGCTACAATATCGCCCCGTCTTGATTCTATATTATTCCTTTTAATTCCTGATATTCTAGGGTTCGCATGAGTACAAAATTTATCTTCGTAACTGGCGGGGTTGTTTCTTCGTTGGGTAAGGGTATTGCAGCAGCGTCATTAGCCGCTATTTTAGAAGCACGTGGTCTTAACGTGACTATTTTAAAGCTGGATCCTTACATTAACGTTGACCCAGGCACTATGAGCCCAATTCAGCACGGTGAAGTATTTGTAACTGAAGACGGTGCAGAGACTGACCTTGACTTAGGTCACTATGAGCGTTTCATCCGTACCAAGATGACTAGCCGCAACAACTTCACACAAGGTCGTGTTTATGAAGATGTATTACGACGTGAGCGTCGTGGTGAGTACCTTGGTGCAACAATTCAGGTTATTCCACACATCACAAACGACATTAAGCAACGTGTATACGACGGTGCTGAAGGTCGCGATGTAGCAATCGTTGAAATTGGCGGTACAGTTGGTGACATCGAGTCACAACCATTCTTAGAAGCAATTCGTCAGCTTGGCACTGAAATTGGCCGTGAGCGCGCATTGTTTATCCACCTAACGCTAGTGCCATTCTTAGGCCCTGCAGGTGAAGTTAAAACTAAGCCAACACAACATTCAGTAAAAGAATTACGTTCGATTGGTATCCAACCTGATATCTTGATCTGTCGTTCTGATCGTAAATTACCAAATAACGAGCGTGCGAAGATTGCACTTTTCACTAACGTTGAAGAGAAAGCCGTTATTTCATTACCAGACGTAGAAAGCATCTATAAGATCCCTGCGTTACTTAAGTCACAAGAATTAGATAACTTCGTATGTCGTCGTTTCTACCTTGAGTGCCCAGAAGCAGATTTATCTGAATGGGAACAAGTGTTATATCAAGAGTCTAACCCGACAGGTGAAGTGACAATTGGTATGGTTGGTAAGTACATAGAACTACCAGATGCATATAAATCAGTAAACGAAGCATTAAAGCATGCGGGTCTGAAAAACCGTTTAACTGTGAACATCGAATATGTTGATTCACAAGACTTAGAAAGCAAAGGTACTGAGTTACTGTCTCACCTTGATGCTATCTTAGTACCAGGTGGCTTCGGCGGCCGTGGTGTTGAAGGTAAGATCTTAGCGGCTAAATATGCACGTGAAAACAAAGTTCCTTACTTAGGCATTTGTTTAGGTATGCAAGTAGCGCTTATTGAATATGCGCGTAACGTTGCAGGCCTTGAAGATGCAAACTCAACTGAGTTTAACGCAAACTCTGCGCACCCAGTTGTTGGTTTAATCACAGAGTGGCAAGATGCTGACGGTAACGTTGAAATCCGTGATGAGCAATCTGACCTTGGTGGCACTATGCGTTTAGGTGCACAGAAGTGTCACTTAACACCAGGTTCAAAAGTAAGCGAAGTATACGGAAGTGACGAAATAGTTGAACGTCACCGTCACCGTTATGAAGTGAATAACCACTTTGTAGAGCAGCTTGAAAAAGCTGGCTTAAGTTTCACTGGTTTATCTGAAGATAAGAAACTAGTCGAAATCATCGAGAATAAAGATCACCCTTGGTTTATTGCCGCGCAATTCCATCCGGAATTTACGTCAACGCCACGTGATGGTCACCCGCTGTTTGAAGGGTTTGTTGCAGCTGCACACACTCACCAAAAAGCGTCATCGTAATTTAAATAGGCCGTGCTATATGCACGGCTTATTTGTTTTAAAAAGCCAGCAACAATAAAGCTGGCACTAACTCACCATTTTCGGGAAAAGAGGAATCAAGATGTCAGAAATCGTAAAAGTGATTGGTCGCGAAATCATGGACTCGCGTGGTAACCCAACTGTTGAAGCTGATGTACATTTAGCTGATGGTTCATGGGGCCGTGCTGCAGCACCTTCTGGTGCATCAACAGGTACTCGCGAAGCGCTTGAATTACGTGATGGTGATAAAGCACGTTACCTAGGTAAAGGTGTTTTAAAAGCAGTAGGCTATATCAATAACGAAATCGCTGAAGCGCTTAAAGGTCAAAACGCAGTTGATCAAAAAGCGGTTGACCAAGTAATGCTTGACTTAGATGGTACTGAAAACAAAGAAAAATTAGGTGCAAATGCTATCTTAGCTGTGTCTTTAGCAACAGCTAAAGCGGCTGCTAACTCTAAAGGCGTAGAGCTTTATGAGCACATTGCAGACTTAAACGGCACACCAGGTGTTTACTCAATGCCATTACCTATGATGAACATCATCAATGGTGGTGAGCACGCTGATAACTCTGTTGATATTCAAGAGTTCATGATCCAGCCAGTTGGCGCTACAAACTTCCGTGAAGCGTTGCGCATGGGCGCTGAAGTTTTCCACAGCCTAGCAAAAGTACTTAAAGCTGAAGGTCACTCTACATCAGTAGGTGATGAAGGTGGTTTTGCTCCTAACCTTGAATCAAACGAAGCGGCACTTGCTGCAATCAAGGTCGCTGTTGCAAATGCAGGTTATGAGCTTGGTAAAGATATCACTCTAGCTCTAGACTGTGCGGCATCTGAGTTCTACGACAAAGAAGCAAATATCTACGACCTTAAAGGCGAAGGTAAAAAATTCACTTCTGAAGAATTCAACCACTTCCTTAAAGGCCTTACAGAGCAATACCCAATTGTTTCAATAGAAGACGGCTTAGATGAGTCGGATTGGGATGGTTTCGCACACCAAACACAACTAATTGGCGACAAAGTACAATTAGTAGGTGATGATCTTTTCGTAACTAACACAAAGATCTTAAAGCGTGGTATTGATAACGGTATTGCTAACTCAATCCTAATCAAGTTCAACCAAATCGGTTCATTAACTGAAACGCTTGCTGCTATCAAAATGGCTAAAGACGCTGGCTTCACAGCTGTTATCTCACACCGTTCAGGTGAAACTGAAGATGCAACAATTGCTGATTTAGCAGTAGGTACTGCAGCGGGTCAAATCAAAACGGGTTCATTAAGCCGTTCTGACCGTATTGCTAAGTACAACCAATTACTTCGCATTGAAGAAGTATTAGGTGAGAAAGCACCTTACAATGGTCTTAAAGAGGTTAAAGGTCAGTAATCTGGCTTTTAGCTCATCAAGACCTTAAAAACCTCCTTCGGGAGGTTTTTTTATAGCGTAAACTTTAAGTAGTAACAGCAAGCTTTTGTAATCAATATAAAAATGATAATGTTTTAAAGATTATTGTGTTTTGTTCTATTTAATCTGAGGGTAATGTGGCTGGCAAGTTAATTTTTGAATTATTAGAAGCGCGGTTCAATGGCAAAATAGTTGAAAATTCGGCCATAATTGATTACGCGGTTAAAAATAAAGACTTTGCGAGAGCTTGGTTTTACCATGCTATATCATCTTCTTTGCTACATGATGAATTGATTAACTGCCTTCTAATTGCAAAGTATCATAATTTAAATGAACTTGAATTGTTGTTTGAGTATTGGCCTAAATTGCAGTTTCAAAAGTGTCAGCTATTGAAAGCCTCGCCTCATCTAGTTAGTAAAGTCCCTGAGATTAATGAGTTGTTAACTGAAGAGCTGACTCAACTAATTCAAATGTTGTTACCCCTTCCTGTATCGCAAAATCTTGGTGATTCTCGAGTTAACTTACTCGACAGTAAAATGAATGATGAAGCCCTACAAAAAGTGATTGGATTTGCCAAAGAAAAATTAACTGATGCTAAACTTTATTCGGAACAACAAAAGCATCAGAAAGTAGATTCAATTCGAAATAATGATCAACATATTGTTACTTTACCAGTCAATGATTTTTTCACGGCACTTATTCAAAGATATATGTGTATTAATAATATTTTTGATTTGAAGTATGCTGAACCAGCTATCATTTATCGATATAAAAAAGGACAGCAGTATAAATGGCACTATGACTTTATCACCCCGAGCAATAGTGCAGCCCAAAAAGAAATAGACTTTTTTGGGCAACGAAAAAAAACAATCATTTTAAACCTTAATGAGGGGTTTAAAGGTGGGGAGACTGCCTTTAAGTTTTGGGAATTAGAAGTATCAGCGAAAGCAGGTCAGTTAATTCAATTTAACAATATGCTTGATACTAAAGTTGATAAAAGTTCAGTACATTCTGGAAAACCAGTAATTGATGGTGAAAAATGGATTTGTACTCTATGGTTCAGAGAAAAACCATTCTGGTTAAGAGCTTCTATTTGGAATTCATAGCTGAAATTGTTGTTTTAGGATCTCGCCGGTAAAGCTGGTTTTTAGATAAAAGCCGCGAGGTAAGGTTTGTACTATCTGGCCATTCGGGCCAATTGCATCAGTCAGCGCTTTGCTATTGGCAGCTTTTGGCCTTATTTGCATTACATCGCCTAAATGACCCGAAATTTCATCTACGCGACCAAGGGCGATTAGCTCCATTTGTTCTTCCCAATCACGCTGTAAAAGGGCATCTTGCTCTGCACTTGGCTGCCATAAAAAGCCACTGCCTATGGTACGGTGAAAAGGCAGTATCTCACGTTCGCCTAAAATCGGTAGCCATAAAACATGATTCAACTTTTTACGAACCGTGCTTTGCTGCCAAGTCATTCCTGTCACATTTAATAGCGGCGTTACCGAAACAAAGGTTGTTTCGAGAGGTTTGCCTTTAAATGAAATCGGCAAGGTTTTTAGCTCAATGCCTAACTCTTCAAAATCAGGTGTTGGTTTTGAACCCGCTGTTGCGCCAAGCACATATTCGATAAGTTGCCCGGTCCAGCCTTTTTCACGAAGTAAATCGTCAGGGGTTTTAAATTGATATTGCTCAGCTAATTGCCCTAGGGTGAGGCCAGCAATAGCATCAACACGTTGCATTAATTCGTTTATAGAAGCGGGTTTTATTGGTCGCATAAGGCGTTTATTTTATTGTCTATTTATCCGGTTCATGATAGCAAATGCACGCCTTAGTGGATATCTTTGTGTTTGGGTGTTTTTTGCGCACGTTAAGTGTGGGCTAAAAATAATCAGTTTTATTTTGAGGTGTCATACCTTAACTAATTGATATTTATCTATTTTGCTGTTTTTGTAAGGTGTTTCCATTTCATTAATTAATCAGTTGTTTGTATAAATACAGATATATAAACATGTTTATCCACAGTTTCTGTGGAGAAAGTGGATATTTAAACTGTTGATTGTGGATTTGTTTGCAATTTAGGCATGATTTACAAAAGTTATGCACAAGCTGTGGGTAAGGTGATGAAAATACGGTTGTAAATAGTTATTTTAATCAAACAGCACATTTTTATGATAATTACTTCGTAACACCTTGATTAAACATGTTTGTTAAAAAATAATTTTTCAATCTAATTTAGGCTTAGGTGTAAAGTGTTTGCTGTATCGCAGGTTATGTGGAACAATCAATAAAAATCGACTTACAAATGAGGCACTAAGGTGATTGATGCCGAAGGTTTTCGTGCCAATGTCGGAATTGTAATTTGCAATAATCAGGGACAAGTATTTTGGGCTCGTCGCTATGGTCAGCACTCTTGGCAATTTCCCCAAGGTGGTGTGGATGACGGCGAAACTGCTGAGCAAACCATGTACAGAGAATTACACGAAGAAGTGGGCTTGCTTCCTGAAGACGTTGAGATCGTCGCAAGTTCTAAACATTGGTTACGCTATAAATTACCCAAGCGTTTAATTCGCAGAGACTCAAGTCCTGTGTGCATTGGGCAAAAACAAAAATGGTTTTTACTGAAACTTCGTTGTAAAGATGAAGATGTAAATTTACTTAAAACTCATCACCCCGAGTTTGATGATTGGCGATGGGTGAGTTATTGGTATCCGGTTAGGCAAGTTGTTTCGTTTAAGCGCGATGTATATCGTCGAGTAATGAAAGAGTTTGCTCCGTTTGCAATGCCGTTTAATAAACGAGAGCAACACAAAGATCATTGGCGACATAAACGATAAGGGCAACCTTATTTAAATCAAAGGAGCAGCATCATGTTAGCCACGCTCAGATCAATTGCTGAGGCAGTGTCGCAACAGGCGGACTTAAACAGTGCGCTGGGGTGTTTTGTGCAAATGGTAAAAGATGCCATGCAAACACAGTGCTGCTCGATTTATTTTGCCGATTATAGCCAAGATAACTTTGTATTGATGGCCACCCAAGGCCTCAACCCAGATGCCGTGGGTAAGTTTCGTATAGGCTTTACCGAAGGTCTCGTTGGCCTTGTTGCTCAGCGTGAAGAGCCCATTAATATAGCTTTTGCTAAATCTCACCCTCGTTTTAAACTCTCACCTGAAGTTAATGAAGAAGGCTATAACGCGTTTTTATCAGTGCCAGTCGTGCATCAGAAAAAGGTTTTAGGCGTTATTGTTGTTCAACAAAAACTAGCCCGTGTTTTTAGCCCTGACGAAGAGTCATTCTTAATTACGCTCTCGGCCCAGCTAGCTTCTCAGTTAGCGCATGCAGAAATAAAAGAAATATTACGTGTCGATGAGTTTTCACACCAAACCTCAGTATTAAAAGGGGTATCAAGTGCGCCGGGTATTGCCATAGGTGAAGCCTTTGTAGTGATCCCTAAACTTGACTTTAGCTCTATAGAACTGCAAAAAGACGACGATGTGAGCACCCAGCGCAAGCTATTTACCCAAGCTGTGGCTGCGACGCGTAACGAGTTTAATACCTTATCTATGACACTGAGTGACTCTATTCCGCAAGAGGCACTTGCTGTATTTGATGTTTATCAGCAGTTACTCGATGCCAAAAGCCTTGGTCAAAATGTTGAAGCGCAATTAAAACAAGGATGGAACGCCAAAAGTGCTCTGAAAATTGTTATTGAAAAATTGGTGACTCAATTCAATGCCATGCAAGACCCTTATATTAAAGAGCGCGCTGTTGATGTTAAAGATATTGGTTTACGGGTTTTACATCACTTAGTTAATACTGAGCATGCGGCAAAACCTTACCCTAAAGACACGATTTTAATTGCTGGTACATTAACTCCTGCGATGCTTGCTGAAGTACCTAAAGGACACCTTGCTGGGGTTGTAAGTGTTAATGGTGCAGCAAATAGCCATGCTTCAATTTTAACTCGTGCTATGGGGATCCCAGCAATTTGGGGCATTGAAGATGTGCCTTTATTGCAGTTTGAAAGCAAGCAAATGATATTAGACGCCTATGCAGGGCGTTTATATATTTCTCCTTCACAAATGCTGCAAGAGGAATACAGCCAGCTTAAATATCAAGAAGCCTTATTGAACGACCGTTTTGTTGCAGAGCAAAACCTAGATGCCGTCACTAAAGATGGCGAACACATTAGCTTGTTACTAAACGCGGGTCTTGAATTAAATACCGAGCATGACAATAAGCCATTTTGCGATGGGGTAGGTCTTTATCGCACCGAAGCCTGGTTTATGCAAAAAGGCCAATTTCCTTCACAGTCAGAACAAGAAAACTGGTATCGCGAAGTGCTAACGAGTTACCACCCTAATCCTGTGGTGATGCGTACACTCGATATTGGTGGTGATAAAGTTTTAGATTACTTCAATATAACCGAAGAAAACCCATTTTTAGGTTGGCGTGGTATTCGTGTGACCTTAGATCACCCCGAGCTATTTTTAGATCAACTCAAGGCGATGTTAAAAGCCAACATTGGTTTGGGGAATTTAAAAATTATGCTGCCGATGATCAGTGGCTCAGAAGAAGTCGATGAATCTTTAAAGCTGCTCGAACAAGCCTATTTTGAGTTAAGTGAGCAATACCCCGAACAAGCCATTGAGCGCCCTGAAATCGGGGTGATGTTAGAAGTACCTTCGAGTGTATTTATGCTTGAAGAGTGGTCGCAAAAAGTCGATTTTTGCTCTGTAGGTAGCAACGATTTAACCCAGTATATGCTGGCAGTTGACCGCTCTAATGCCCGCGTTGCTGAGCTATTTAATCCTTATCACCCAAGTGTTCTTAGAGTGTTGTTAAAAATAGCACAGGAGTGTCAGCAACATGAGCTGCCATTTAGCTTGTGTGGTGAGTTAGGCGGCGATCCAGAAGGCGCATTACTGCTTATTGCAATGGGTTATCGAAGCTTGAGTATGAACTTTGCTTCGATTAGTAAAATTAAGTTTGTGCTTAGGCGATTAAATGTCAGTGATATGGAAAAGTTACTTGCTGAGTGTTTATTACAACCCACTGCAAAACATGTACTTAGGTTAACGCGTAACTTTATGATTGAACATCAACTCGGTGAGCTATTTTACACCCCAAGCCAAGGTCAAGCATGAGGGAAAATTGTGCTGTGAAGCACTTATACCCAAGCCACCTCAAGATGTAGAATTCAGCGTTTCACAGGTGCTTAATATCAAGGCGTTACTTTGCAACAATGGCAGTCCCTTTTAAGAAGTCACAACGATGAGAGTAAGTGCCTGTGAAACGCCCAAAGGGTTGGTTTAAAAGCGATTTATACTGCGTTATTGATTTTAACAATAGAACCACTATTACTTGCAATCAATGCCTTGCCTAAATCGCTTTTAATTCCAACTGAAACTCGCATCTTGAGGTGGTTTGGGTATATATATTAGTTTAGTATATGTATATAACAAATTGAATATATGAGTGTGCTATGCATGATGTAATACTTTTAATGGTGTACTGCGCAATTTTGGGCAGCGTGGTTGGATTTTTAGCAGGCTTATTAGGCATTGGTGGCGGTCTTATAATCGTGCCAGTACTTAGTGCGCTATTAGTGTCGTTTAATGTTGCCGACCCAAGCCATGTATTAGTTATCGCGATAGCAACCTCGTTAGCATCCATTATTTTTACCTCGACGTCTTCAGCCCTTGCTCATCATCGTAATGCTAACGTGCCATGGGAAATTGCTCCTTGGGTTATGACTGGCGTTGGCCTAGGCGCATTGATCAGTGGCTTTGCAGCAAGCTTTATTCCTGAGCAGCTGCTGCGCTTTGTTTTTGCCGGTAGCGTGGTGTTTATCGCACTTAGAATGGTGTTATCGACACGAAAAAAAGCCGCCAGTGAAAAGCCGCTTCCATCAGGGCCTATTCTTGGCTTTTTATGTGCCATAATGGGGGCACTTTCAGGACTAATTGGTATTGGTGGTGGGGCGCTTATTGTGCCGCTACTGCATTATTTTTCCGTTGATATTAAAAAGGCCATTGGTTGTGCTGCTGCTTGTGGTATTGTCATTGCGCTGTTTGGCTCGGTGGGTTACGTATCTGCCGGCTGGCAATTAACATCTTTCAGTGATGGATTTGCCGGATTTGTGTATTTGCCTGCGTTAGTCGGGATTGTGGTTACCTCGTCGCTCATTGCGCCTATAGGTGCCAAAGCTACGCATTACTTGCCTGTGGCAACAATAAAAAAAGTATTCGCGCTATTACTTGTCATAATTGCGCTTAAAATGGTGTTTAGTTAAAGGTTTTTATTTTTATGGCTCTTCAATTTCCAGATATCGATCCGGTTATTTTTTCGGTAGGCCCGCTCAGCGTACGTTGGTACGGTTTAATGTATTTAATTGGTTTTGCTTTGGCGATGTGGCTTGCTAATCGCCAAGCAGCAAAGCCCAACTCTGGTTGGACAAAAGAACAAGTCAGTGACTTATTATTTTACGGCATGCTCGGGGTAATACTCGGTGGCCGTATTGGTTATGTATTGTTTTATCAGTTCAGCTACTTTATCGAAAACCCACTGTATTTATTCAGAATTGACCAAGGTGGCATGTCGTTCCATGGCGGCACCCTGGGTGTCATTACAGCTATTGCAATTTTTGCTTGGACCCGTAAAAAATCATTGTTTGAGGTTGGTGACTTTGTAGTGCCACTTGTGCCGCTTGGTTTATTAGCCGGACGTATTGGTAACTTTATTAATGGCGAACTATGGGGCCGAGTGACAGATGTACCTTGGGCATTTGTTTTTCCTACAGGTGGCCCAGAGCCACGTCATCCATCCCAATTATACGAAGCCTTTTTAGAAGGCCTAGTACTGTTCTTAATCTTACAATGGTTTATCAAAAAGCCTCGTCCAGCGGGAAGTGTTGCTGGGGTGTTCTTACTTGGCTATGGTACGTTTAGGTTTATTGTTGAATACTTCCGTGAACCAGATGCTCATTTAGGTTTATTTGCAGGCGTTATCTCTATGGGTCAAATACTGTCATTGCCGATGGTAATTGGTGGCCTTGGTTTGTTAATATGGGCCTATAAAAAGCCGCAGCAAAGCGTGGCAAGCAAAGCATAACAAGAGCAAATCAATGAAACAGTATTTAGATTTATGTCAGCGTATTGTTGACGAAGGTGTGTGGGTTGAGAACAAACGCACAGGAACCAAATGTTTAACAGTAATTAATGCCGATCTTGAATATGATGTGGCAAATAACAAGTTTCCGCTCATCACCACGCGAAAGAGCTTTTACAAAGCGGCGATAGCGGAGTTACTGGGTTATTTACGTGGTTACGACAGCGCTGCACAGTTTCGTGATATCGGCTGTATGACTTGGAATGCCAATGCGAACGAGAACAAAGCTTGGCTTGAAAATCCGCATCGTCGTGGTGAGGATGATATGGGCCGTGTGTATGGTGTTCAAGGGCGCAGTTGGCAACGCCCTGATGGTAGCCACCTTGATCAGCTTAAAAAAGTTATCGATAACTTATCGAAAGGAATTGATGATCGCGGTGAAATCGTCACTTTTTATAATCCAGGTGAATTTGAGCTAGGTTGTTTACGCCCTTGTATGCACACGCACACCTTTTCTTTGTTGGGCGATACTCTATACTTAACATCATACCAACGTAGCTGTGATGTGCCGCTGGGTCTGAACTTTAATCAAATTCAATGTTTTGTGTTACTTGCTTTAGTTGCACAAATAACCGGACATAAACCGGGTAAGGCGTATCATAAAATAGCGAATGCGCATATTTATGAAAACCAACTTGAGTTGATGCGTGATGTACAACTTAAGCGAGAGCCTTTCGCGTCGCCAGAATTAAAAATAAACCCAAATATTAAATCATTAGAAGACATTGAAAGCTGGGTTACAAAAGATGATTTTGAAGTAGTAGGTTATCAGTGTCACGATGCAATTAAGTATCCGTTTTCAGTTTAAGAACAATAAAATTTAAGGAGAAATCAATGAAAGCAGTGATCCCAGTTGCTGGTCTTGGCACGCGTATGTTACCTGCAACAAAAGCAATCCCTAAAGAAATGCTTCCTATTGTTGATCGCCCGTTGATTCAGTACGTTGTAAATGAAGCAATATCAGCAGGAATTAAAGAAATTGTTTTAGTAACGCATTCAAGTAAAAACTCAATTGAAAACCACTTTGATACCAGTTTTGAGTTAGAAGCCACACTTGAAAAGCGTGTGAAACGTCAGTTACTTGCTGAAGTACAGTCAATCTGCCCGAAAGATGTGACTATTATCCACGTTCGCCAAGGTGAAGCGAAAGGCCTTGGTCATGCGATAAATTGTGCGGCGCCTATTATAGGTAATGAACCGTTTGTTGTTATCTTACCGGATGTGATCATCGATGATGTTGCGAGCGATCTTAAAAAAGATAACTTAGCTGAAATGATCCAGCGTTTTGAAACCACCGGTGAGAGCCAAATTATGGTTGAGCCTGTGCCGCAAAACGAAGTAGACAAGTTCGGTGTAGTAGACTTAGGTGATGTAACAATTAATCAAGGTGAAAGCGCCGCAATTTTGAATATGGTTGAAAAGCCTCCTATTGATCAAGCTCCATCAAATCTTGCTGTTGTGGGTCGCTATGTACTGAGCAAAAATATTTGGCCATTACTTGCAAAAACTCCAGCTGGGGCAGGTGATGAAATTCAATTAACAGATGCCATAGCCATGCTAATGGAAAAAGAAACGGTTGATGCATACTCTATGAAAGGTAAAAGCCATGACTGTGGTAGCAAAATTGGTTATTTAAAAGCCATCGTTGAATTTGCTTTACGACGTGAGGAATTCAAAGATGAATTGAGCGACTTCATAAAGTCGTTGGTTAAATAACCAATTCTATTTACTTAGTAATAAATTATGTTAAAAAAGTGCCTATATGGCACTTTTTTGTTATTTACAAGCAGCTGACAATTGTTGATTATTAACAAATTAGGGACTTTTCTGATATACCTTTGTCTTATAGGGTTGTTAAGATGAGTATGGTGATTAATTGCTCTAATTCAGTTAGTTAACTGAGTAATGAAAAGCATTAATAATTTTGCTGCAAATTGTTTATGTTATAAAGCTACTTTTTACTAACAACATGATTTGCAGCGAATTAAAGCACTAAACTGAAATTATAATAAAAACATAATGTTAGTGTTTATTTTCAATATCTTAAATTATCTTTTAGCTTTTGATGTACAGGTAAGTACTAACAGATAGTCTTCTTCAAAGTAAGAAGCAATTTTTTAACGGTACGTTTAAGAATCCTGATTATGAAAGATTACTTCAAGCCTTTTCGCTGCAGTATATACCTAATGGTGTTATTAACTGTTTCTGGTTGCAGTAATGAGCTGCTGCTAAGCTCTACCGTTAATTCTATGCAAAGTTTTGCACTTCGCTTAATCGATCCTATTTTTCAAATTAATGTAAAAACTAGTTCTGAGCTTCAATCAACGGCTACACAAAAAAATACCCTAGCCACTGCTGCTATATTAGCACCTACAAAACCTAATTATACTTTTGCGTTACAGTTAGCATCAGTTAGCTCTGAGACCGCAATAGAAGTCACCTTTCATAAAATGGCAAAACAAGCGCCTAGTATTTTTCAAGGTAAACCAATTTTGAATGTTGAAGTTGCAGACGTGCATGATAGAACTTTCTACCGCTTAAAGTTTGGAGGCTATAAGTATTTAAAAAATGCGAAAGCTGACTGCGCGGCTATTAAGCGACAAGGTATTGATTGTTGGGTTAGTAAATACACAGATAATCGAATTTATTTTTAGCGTCAAATATTCACTCTAAAGGTGGCATTTTTATTGCTAATATTTAAGTCTGTTTTTTAGAATTGACGTCACCATGCATTTTTCTATTTTCTCTAAATATTTATTGTTAACCATCTGCTTAACTGCTTTAACAGCATGTATGATGAGCCAAGAACAAAGCCAGCCTGTTTATACTGAACAGCAGGTACAGCAATTTGCTGCCGAGTGGCAAAATCAACAGCCTAGCATTGAACGTCTTGCTGCAATGGAAAAAGACCTTGCGTTGTTAATCGAGGTACTTTCGGCTAATAGTGATTTAACTGCACAACCATCGGCATTTGAGCCGCAAAATGATGTGATCTATCACCAAAGTGAGCAAATACAATCTCAGCAATCATCATCAATCGACTCATTAGAAACGATTATTGCTGCAAACAAAGCAGCAGAAGCAGGTGTGCAATTAGGTTTATATTTAACGCCGAAAAAGGTCAGACATCAGGTCTTGAACCTTAAACGTGATTATCCTGCTGTTTTAAATGACCTAGATTTTCGCTTTAAAACTCGTGAGCAAAAAGGGGTAACCTTGTATGGATTACGAGCAGGTCCATTTGCAAATTATACTCAGGCGACAGCTTTTTGTGAGATAGCCAAAAGAATGGGGCAAACTTGTGTGACAGCCCCTTTTATTGGGGAGATGCTATAAGTATCTTTCCTCTTGGAAATTAGGGGATTAACCTTAAAGTATTTGTTCTAGAGGTCGATAAAGCTTAAGATACAGCAAAATGGCTTAGCCATTTATTTATAAGGACTTAATATGAAATTACCTCTTTCTTTAATTGCATGCTCATTAGCATTTTCTGCTTTTTATTCTTATGCCACTACTGAATCTTTCAGTGCAACAGTAAAGGTTCAAAACTCAGTTGTTTTAACAAAAGGGAATGATCTAAATTTTGGTACTATTCGTGCCGTAGCCGATCCTTCAGGTGCTGCGCAAGCTGTTTTAACAATTAACCCAGAACCTGATGCAAGCCCTGTTTCAACAAGAACAGATGCATCTCCTGCGATTATTTCAATTATTGAGCAAGGGTCTCCTGCTTCATTTACGGTATCGGAAGCGGTGCCAAATGCGCGTTTGTCGATTACTGATCCTACTGCTAATACTTTAGCTTCTGATGGACAAGGTTTAAATGAGCCAAACTTTATTGTTGATGAATGGAAGTATTTTATTACTTCAGGCCCAAATGCAAATGCTTATTACCTTCCAGGCAGCCCAAATTTAACAGCAGATGCAGACGGCAGTGTTGAGTTTAACATTGGTGCCAATTTATCTACCTCAAATTCGGCGTCATCTGAGCCTTATCGTGATGTTGAGTATACCGGCACTTTCCAATTAGAAGTTGCTTACTAATAATACTAGGTAATTAGTCATGCGCTTTTTGCTTTTAGCTACTGTTTTATTTTGTGTGTTCTCAACACCCTTACAGGCTGCGAGCACAGAGCAACAAGCGCTTGATTTTGGTACTCTAGTTATTCTAGCTAATACAAATACCAGCTCTGTAATCGTCAAAGATGATGGCAGTATCAATACGCAGGGCTCGGTTTATGTTCTTAAAAATGGCCGCCCTGCAGAATTATTACTTACTGACTTTCCAGCTAGAACTCAGCTAACTATGAATCTAGTTGCCCCAGTTGACTTAACACATGATATCGATGGCAACTCGAGTGCTGGATTTTCTGTACGCCTTAATGGTTTTCCTAAATATGTGATTACCAATGAATTTGGTGAAGCAAAAGTATTTATTGGCGGTATTTTAACGACAGACCGTAGCGCTAAACCATACGCTGATGGTCAGTATTCTTCTACAACTTATTTAGAAATATCAGTCGATTACTAAGGATAGATATGTTCGCAAAACGTCTTTTATGTGGACTTCTTTTTGTTTTTTTCAGTCAATATGCAACGGCAAACTTACTTATTTCACCAACGCGGGTTTCATTTGATGAGCGCCAACGAAGCGCAAAAGTCACCGTCATTAATAGCTCAGAAGAGTACCGTACATACCGCGTGGTATGGAGCGAAAAATTAGCGCTACCTGGTGGGGGCTATCAAACATTGAGTGAGCCAGTAACCACGAGCCTTTCTCCTATGGCACGCTTATCACCAAAGCAAATTCGCTTAGCACCTGGCGAAAGGCAAACGATTAAAATAGCAATTAGAAAGCCTAAGGATTTGGCTAAAGGGGAATATCGTTCCCATTTACTATTTCAAGCCTTACCAAATGAAGATAAGGCAGCTAAGGCTGGACTTAAAGTGAATATGATTTTGAGTTTTAGTATTCCAGTTGTATATCGTGAACAAGGTGAGCTGCCAAAAGTTGCATTTCAAACTGCAGAAATAGTTGAAGATTCGGTAAACAAAAAACCAAAAATTGCCGTTAAATTAACTGAACAACAAGGTTTTAGTAGTTACGGTCGACTTAGCGCGTATGTTACTAATTCTGCAGGTAAACAAGAAAAAATCGCAGAAATCGGGAATCTAAGCCTATACCCTGAAATTGAACAAGCGACTGTGTTGTTAGATTTATTCTCTGGTAAACAGTTGCCAAAACAAGGGAACATTGAGCTTAAATATCAAGGTGCCGATGAGTATGAAGGCGTCGATTTTGGCTCATATTCATTGCCTATTCGACATTAAGGATTAATGCGAAAACATTTATGAATCGCTTATTTGCGATAGGGCTTATACTATTAAGTCCTATCAGCGTTGCTAATTCGACTGTGAGTACAGAGGATGTACTAGCTAGAGTCAATGCCATAAGAGCTAAGCTAAATGGCGAACAGCTTTACGCTCCACAATCTAAGCATATACCTGCTGTTAATCATTCTGCAGATACCTTAGACGCTCAGCAACGAATTGCCACTGGGGAATTTTTGCTATTTTCAATTTATTTAAATGAAAATTATTTAGGTGAGTTGTTTGCCCTTAAGTCTGATCAAGACATATTGCTTGGCGTTTCGGGGCTAGTTGATATTTTACAGCTTGCAATTAATGTCGATATATCAGCCGAGAGGGCCGAAGGTTGGTTCATTAACACCAATAAAACCTTTCAATTAACAGCTCAAAAACAGTTGATTACAGATACAAAAAAGTGGCAGCTTACAGAACAACAAATTAGTGTTGATGATGATATTTATATAGAGGCAGCAGTACTCGCTGAGGCTTTAGAATTTCAGCATCGCTCTGATTACGCAAGCTTAGAGCTGTATATTGAAACTGAGTCTGTTTATCCGGTTGTCGCCCAAGCGCAGCGACATAAAAAACAACTACAAAGCTATAGTACTCAAAAGCAAGCAACTTTACCTTGGAAACCAAGCCCATATCAGGCCTTATCTGTCCCTGTGGCTGACTTACAATTGAACTATACCCAAGATAATGATGGTAGTCAGGCAAGTTACTCATTACTTGGCTCGCAAGATTTTGCATACCTTACTATGGAATACTTTTTATCGGGCCGTGAAAGTGATTTATTGAATAACTCAAGACTAACTTTCTCCAAGCAAGATGTGAATAATCAGCTGTTAGGTCCACTTGCTGCAAGTCTTATTGAGGTAGGTGATGTCACAGCTACGCAAGTTGGCAGCCGTTATAACAACCAGTACGGGCGCGGAGTTAAAATTTCGAATTATCAACTTGGGCAAGCAGTTAATAATAATCGAGTGAATCTAACTGGTGTAGTACAGCCAGGTTGGGATGTTGAATTATACCGCAATGGTATTTTAATTGAGCAGCAATTGAGCTTGGCGGATGGGCGCTATGTTTTTGCTGACGTTGATTTACTGTTTGGTGAAAATAACTTTGAGTTGATTTTTTATGGTCCGCAAGGGCAAGTAGAGCGAAAAACAGAATATTACTACATTGATGGTACGCAGCTTGAACAAGGGGAAGCAGTCTATGAGTTATCTGTTTCAGAGCAAGGCAAGCAGTTATTAGGTAATTACAGTAATAGTGCAAACAAGGGCTGGGTTGCTGCAGGGCGATACCAATATGGATTGAGTGATAACGTTGCTATGTACTCAGGCTTTATGGCGCAAAAGCAAGAGCAAGATGAGTTATACCATGTTGCTCTAGGAACGAATCTCAGCTTGTTAGATAGGTTATTAGTTAATCTGGAATATGAAGAAAACAATCAACAACAAAGAGAATTTGAATTAACAACAAGAACTAAACTGGCTGATCAGTCTTTGCTATTCAGCGCAACGAACCGTACTGATAACCAGAATGGTCGAGATATAACGCTGAAAAGCTATCAATTTGATATGTCTGGTGAGCTGATGCAAAACAACTTTGGGCGTCTTAATTATCAAAACAACTTTTTAGTTCAACACGCACAAAGTGGTGATTTAAAGCAAATTTATAACCGTTTAAATTACAGCTATGCAAACGTCTCAATAAATAATTTATTGCAATGGCAAGACCCAAGCGCCGGGCAAGAAAGTGTAGATGGTATGACGCGTTTACAAACACGACTAGGCAGAGTGTACAGTCGGTTTGGTGTTAATTATCGACTTTCTCCAGTGAGTGAGATAGCAAGTTATGAAGCTGAATTTAGCCGAAGTTTAGGCCCGAGTCTCCAAGCAGAGTTAACTATAAGGGACTCTCTAGATTACGATGTTCAGTCTGCAGAATTAGGACTAACGTGGCAAAATGACAGGATTAACTTAAGCAGTAATGTTAATTACGATAGTAATGACCAATGGCAAATTCGCTTAAATAGCCGATTTAGCTTTGGTTTTGATAGCCAATATAATCAACCATTTATGAGCAACAGAACATTGACCAATACAGGTAGCTTAATGGTTAATGTGTTTTTAGATGAAAATGATAATGGTATTAAAGACAGTACTGAGAAGGGCTTGGCGGGTGTTAAAGTAAAAGGCTTACAAAATTATCGCCAAGCGATTACTGATGAACAAGGGATCGCGATTCTTTCTGCTATGCCAGCTAACCGCACAACAGATATAGTGCTCGATCGTGACAGTTTTGCTGACCCTTTTATGATCCCCGCCCACGATGGTTTCTCCATAACACCACGAGCAGGCTTTGTTGAGTACATGGATTACCCAGTAAATAATGCCAGCGAAATAGAAGGCACTGTTTATCAGCAGACAGAGCAAGGAGCTAATGTTCAACCTTATGCCCAAATTACTTTAGTGGATGAGCAAGGTAATGATGTAGCAACTACGCAAGCGGCTTATGATGGCTATTACTTGTTTACTGATATTAAGCCCGGTAAGTATCAGGCGATTGTAGATAAGCAGTACCAAGGACAAAAATCACTGACTAGTACTCAAACACATAAAATACAGTTATCGCCCAAAGGTGATGTGCTGGTGGGAGTTGACATTACTTTGCGGCCACTCGAAAAGCGCCAGGGATATATAGCGAGTATTGGCAAGTTTAATTCACTGAAAATATTAAAGGTGTATTACTCATTGGTGAAACAGCGTTTGTTACAGCAAGGGTTAAAAAACGCTTTTTATATTCACGATAAAGCAAATGCGCACTACACGCTTGCGGTTGGCTTTGACGCACAATCTGCAAACGAGCTTGAGCAGCAATGTGTGCAGCTAATATCACAAGCAATTAAATGCCATGTAACAGAACAGCATGTCCAACACTTGCAAGGAGCAAATTATGGTTTTTAGTATTTTTCAAAATCTGAAGAAAGTATGGTTAGTTTTACTGGTTACTCCTATCTTTGGTTGCCAAAGCGTATCAGAGCCACAAGTGAGTGAAGAAAACTTAGTGAAAATTAGCCAGCAAGAGCTTATGGAGCTAAGGCAGTCGCATCAGCAATTCCAAGCAATGAAGCCAGAGCTTGAGCGCTTGCTGACAATTGAAAGTGAGTTAACCTTACTCACTGAACAACTTACTTTGTTAAATACGCAGCAAGCTGAGCCTGTAAATACTAAAAAGTCATCAGTAACCGCCCCTCAGTTTATTGCGGAGCCTGAAGCTAAGTTTGCACTACAGCTTGCTTCCGTAACAGAATTACCTCGACTAACAGCTCGCCTTGCTGAAATTAAAAAACAAGCGCCGGCACTATTTCATGGTCAGTTTATTGCTAATGTAGAGTCAGTAACTGTAAATGGCAGCACTTTCCATCGCTTGAAAATTGGTGCATATCAACAAAAGCAGCAAGCTGCTAATGATTGTAAAAAGTTAGCATCTGTCGGGGTGGCATGCTTGGTATCGCACTATGTGCAAAATCCGCTTGATTTATCCCATCAACAATAATACTTAGGCATAATTATTGCTTTATACTTACTAAGTTTAGTGAGGATGGCAATTATGCGCCTGTTATTTTATTCAGTTTTTTTAGTGTTGGTGGGTTGTAGCTTAACTGAAAAGCCACAAAAAGCGCCCCCTAGAGAAACCCCAAAATCGCCGATGGCACCTTATACGGTGCATCAATACGTTGCTGATCTAAGTAGTCAGCTGAGCCGTATTCAAGGCCCTTACAAAGGCAATGCACGTATTGCTGTGACCAGTTTCTATATGGCTGATGGCTTAGGTACTGATTTAGCAGAAGATCAGGGCAGTGGTTTGAGTCAGCAAATTCAAGAAAGTTTATTAACGCAATTTACTCAGCTTGGTTTTCATACCATAGAGTATCGATTAGAAAAGACTTTAAATTTGCAGCAATCGGCCGATAGTGTACTTAGTCGTGATGTAAATACCTTGCGTCAACGTCAGAATATTGACTTTGTTATTACCGGCACACTGACGCGGCAACAACATGCCTACATAGTTAACGCCCGATTGGTAAATACCAAAGATCTGCGAATAGTGTCAGCAGCAAGCACCGAGATCCCTATCAATGTGATGTGGGGCGCTGAAAAAGTTCAGCAACGTGATGGCCAGTTGTATCGAAGCGAATATTAAGAGGAACTCATTTAATGAAACGTTTAATTTTAACTTTATGTTTGCCTTTTGGCTTTGGTTGCTCGTCAATGTTAACTGGTGATGTAACACAACACGATAATGATCCTCAATTAGCTGCGCAAAGAGAAGTTGCCGCGCCGCATAGTAACTACAGTGTGTTTCAAACCAATCAGGCGGTGATGAATAACAGCACCTTTACCGCTGCACCAACGCGCAAAAATATTAATCACTATGTGCGTGGCATCATGCAGGACTTAGTTGAAAACTTGCAATATGTTAGCGATAACACGCCGGTTGCTGTTTCAAGCTTTGTATACCTTGATGCAGATTACAACTCAACGAATTTGCTAGGTAATCAAATTGCCGAAAGTTTCATTCATGAGCTTCATGCATTTGGTGTACCTGTCATTGATTTTAAAACCACTGATTATATGCGTGTCACGCCAAGTGGTGACTATGTTTTCAGTCGTGATTATTTAGAGCTAAGCCAAGATCAAAACTTCAATTATGTATTGGCGGGTACTTTGGTTAATCATCAAAGTGGTGTGCTCGTTAATGCCCGCATTGTTGGTTTAGCAAGCAAAGCAGTTGTAGGGTCAGCGCAAGGCTTTATACCACAATCAGTGGTTGATGCCCTTGATAGCACCAACCGTAGTGATGGTATTACACTTAAACAAGCAAGTGAGTAAGCTATGAAAGGTTTTATCTTCGCATCGTTAACGCTCGCGATTTCTGGCTGCCAATTGCTGCCAGAGCAATCAGCAGAGCCGCAAAGTACCGCTCAAAGTGCACCTGCATCAGCAAGTACTCAAGTCGATTATGTTGCTATGCTGCAAGCGCTTGAGCAAAAAGATATGCAGCAGGATAACGCTAACCATCGTTTATTTGTGCCTTATCAACATCATAAAACCGTTGTTAATTATGTCGAGCAAATGGCCCTTGAATTAGTGGATACCATGCAACAAGAAAGCGAGTTAGGAATAGCCATTACTAGCTTTGTTGATTTAGATGCGAGCCTAAAAAACAGCTCTCAACTTGGTAATCAACTCTCTGAAACAATGATGCACCAGCTGCAAAAATTCGGCTTTGGCGTTGTTGATTTTAAAGCGATGGATATCATTAGTGTGACTTCACGTGGTGATTTTGTGATGTCGCGTGATGTAGAAGAGCTAGCCGAGCGTCGCATCGCCAGCCATGTACTTACAGGCACGCTGATATATCGCCCTAATGGTGTTGAAGTGAATGCGCGAGTAATTAATTTAAACTCAAAGCTGGTTATTGCCAGCGCACAAAAAGTGATCCCTTATTTTGTGCTAAAGAATGAGTCAATCAAATCAGCAACTGCTCGCGTTAACTAGCCTCATTATTTTACCGATCGGCTTGCTCTAAAGCCGGTTGGATTAATTTCTTGATTACCAAAGCCTTAGACCGTTATAATTTTCTGTAAGCTGTAAGCTATACCTCAGCTTTTGAGTGGCCTCTTAGTTAAATGGATATAACGGCCCCCTCCTAAGGGGCAGTTACAGGTTCGATTCCTGTAGGGGCTACCAATAAAATCAATGGTTAGTCATGTTCTTCTTTGAAGCAAATTTGTAGCATTAAAGTTCCAAATCGATTGCCTAAATCAATATCCGATAAATTTGAGTGTTCTATTAAATAATACAGATTTCTTCATTCGAACAGTCTTCTTATCAAGTCGTTTTTTAGTGCTGCCAGCACTTCACTTACTCAACACTATGTCTATTTTCAATATTAAAAAACAATACGTTTGTCGTGTTCTTTACTGTTTTTCTTGCTGTTTGATTGAAATCTAAACTAATCATTATTTTGTAGATTAGTTTTAAACCCGCCTATAAAAGTGACAGGTTCTAACTACTTCCTATGGCTAAAAACAGAATAAGGATATTGATATGTTGATTATTACGAATAGAAACATAAATAAATCAAACTTTAAAAATGGCGTAGGCGATCACAATGCTTTTGGTGACTACGCAAACGCTAAAGGACCTAATGAAGTTAGGCTCGCTTATGCAGATAAAGTAGAGGGAGTATGGCAAGTGCGACTAGTCACTGAGCCATCTAAAATCACAGAGAATAATATTCCCTCTAAAAAAGCATTTGCAGAAGTTCGTGAACGGCTCACTTCTTCAGGTAAAAACTGCGTTTTTTTTGTACATGGCTTTAATCAAAGCTTTTATAAGAACTTAGAAAAGTCATTAGCATTAGAAAAAGAGCATGGGGTTGAGGTTGTTGTTTTTTCTTGGCCCTCTAATCCTGGAGGTTTTAAGACAAAAGAATACCGAAGCGCTAAGAGAAATGCACAGGCGTCAGTTGGTGCTTTGGATGCTACGTTGGAAAAGCTAGGTCATTACATGAAAGAGCCGTTCAATAAAGAGGCCCTTGAGGCATGTGATATTAAATTTACCTTTATGACATACAGTTTGGGGAATTATTTGTTTCAGAATTACGTTATCAACGCTTTATACGAAGCTGAAACAAGAATGTTTGATAACGTTGTATTGTGCCAAGCTGATGTTGATAACGCAGGTCATCAACATTGGGTAAATAATATAGAAGCTGGAAAACGAGTTTATATTACGATCAATGAAAATGATTGGGTCCTAAAATGGTCTGATGCGAATTTTCAAAAAGATCGGTTAGGAAGAACTGCTAGGAATTTGGTCGCTTCAAATGCTTTTTATTTTGACTTTACTGGCGGCCCAAATGTAGGGAAAACCCATGGCCTGTTCTATGAAAAGACAAATGATGTAGTTAAATCATTTTTTTCAACTGTTTTAAATGGCGGTAGAGGTGAGGAGACTGATGGCTTAGTTTTTGATAGTAAGTTGAACGCTTATAGATTTTAGCTCTAAAATGAGGCTATTAATTTTTTAATAGCCTCATTAAAATTAACCCGTTACTTTTTCAAGCTCGCCTGTGCGCCATGGTTCAATGATGATTTTGATATGGTCGTTTGGTTTAAATAAGGTATCAAATGCACCTTGTACGCCATCTATGCCGACTTTACCAGTACGCATTTTTTGCCATGCAATTTTGCCTGACGCGATGTTCTCAAGTGATTGTGCAAACTCTTCTGGCTGGTAGTAATAAGAGAAAATAAGGTCTAACTCTTTCACTGTGGCATAAGCAAAGTTAACGTTTAGTGGCGCGGTATGTACACCAGTTACAATGATTTTTGCTTTTGCTGGCGCACGTAAAATGTAATCGTTTAATAAGCGGCTTACACCAGCACATTCAAAAATAACGACTTTGTTGTTACCCGCAAGTGCTGTGGCTTTAGCAACTTCATCATCCGCCATAGGGTTTACGTACTCTGTCGCGCCAAATTCAAGGGCAATTTGTTTTTTGCTCTCTTGTGGATCAGAGGCAACGATGTGTTTTATACCTTGAAGCTTTAATGCGGCTATCGCGGCAAGGCCAATTGGGCCACAGCCAACCACAATGGCAACATCATCATTATTCATTTGTGCACGGTTCACTGCGTGCAGGCCAACAGCAAGTGGTTCTGTAATGGCTGCGGCTTCTGATGGAACAGCATCAGGGATAGGTAATAGCAAGGCTTCATCAACAATAAAATATTCAGAATAGGCACCATATAGCCCAGGGGTTACACCTACGCCAGCGCCGCCCGCAGAAAGTAAAATAGGCACTGAGGTTACGCGGGTGCCTTTAGCTAATTCGCCTTTAGTATTGGGGCCATAGCTAACGATTTCTGCCGCATATTCATGGCCTAATAATACTTCTTGGTCATCGCCTGCCTCTTTAGCCATGATGCCAAGGTTCTTATAGATATCGAATACATCGTTGGTGTGGCGGGTAATATGAATATCAGAACCGCAAATACCGCAAGCTAGGCTTTTTACCAGTACTTGGCCGGGTCCAGGTGTAGGGATATCAATTTGTTTTACATGCAGCTTGCCATTTTGCATGGCAACAGAATTCATTTGGCTCATATGTGTGTCCTCAATTCACCTTATTTGTGAATTATTAGACTAAAGTAAAGCGCCTGCCTTTATCTTGACTTTTTGCGACAAAAACACAGCTTATTATGACACTGTCGTTTGTAACTGCTCATTATCGAGTGTTTAAAGTTAAAACCCTAAGAGTGATTAGGGTTTAACTTTGACATTACAGAAGTTTAGCCGAAGTAGGCAGTATTGAGGTATAAGTGAGTTAATACACCAGCAAAGTAACCGAGTAAAATGACCGGTGACCATTTTAAGTGGCTATTAAAGGTGTAGATCCCTCGCGCTTGACCCATGAGTGCAACCCCAGCCGCGGATCCAATTGATAACAGGCTACCGCCAATTCCGGCTGTTAGCGTGATAAGCAGCCATTGACCATGCGACATATCAGGCATCATTTGTAACACTGCAAACATCACTGGAATGTTATCTACTACCGCTGACATTAAACCAAGAATAATGTTCGCACCGGTAGCAGACCAATTGTTATAAAGTAAATCAGAAAGCAGCGCTAAGTAGCCGATAAACCCTAAGCCACCAACACAAATAACGATGCCATAGAAGAACAAGAGCGTGTCCCACTCGGCTCTCGATACGCGGCTAAATACATCAAAAGGAACAACGTTACCTAAGCGAGATAAGCGCTCTTTATCACCTTCACGCTCTGCCATCGCACGCTTTCTGGCAAGAGAGCCGGGGAGAGTAACGCGTAAGAAGTAACCAAAAAACTGTAAATAGCCAAGGCCCATCATCATGCCCACAACTGGCGGTAAACCAAAGGCGGTTTTTAGCACCACGGCGGTTAAAATTGTCAGTAAGAATAAGCACAAAATGCGAAGCGCACCGCGTTTAAGTTCAATATCTTCATCGGCCGTATCAGGGTGACGGTTATTGATAAATAAAGACATAACAAAGGCAGGAATAATATAGCTGACTAAAGCTGGCAGAAATAAAACAAAGAACTCGGTAAAGGCAACAACATCAGCTTGCCAAACCATCAGTGTCGTGATGTCACCAAATGGGCTGAATGCGCCGCCGGCATTAGCGGCAATCACTATATTTACGCATGACATAGCAATAAAGCGGTTATCATTTGCTGCAACTTTCATTACCACAGTACATAAAAGTAGGGCGGTTGTTAAGTTATCGGCTACAGGTGAAATACAAAATGCCAGTACACCACTTATCCAAAATAATTGTTTGTAGCTAAAGCCCCTCGCAACCAGCCAGCTTCTTAGGCCATCAAATAAACGGCGTTCTTCTAGGGCGTTAATGTAGGTCATCGCAACGAGCAAAAATAGCATTAACTCTGAAAACTCTAACAAGGCATGGCGAAATGCGTCGGTGCTAAGATCAGATAAGTTTTGTGCACTGTATTGCCAAGCAATAAGGGTCCAAATAATCCCGGCTGCAACCAATACGGGTTTTGATTTGCGTAAGTGAATTTTTTCTTCGAGTATGACGAGCACATAAGCAAAGATAAAAATAACAAGGCAGATAATGCCAACAGGGTGGGTGAGTAAATCGATAGTACCAGTTGACGCAGCATGAGCTTGGCCACCGAAACATAGCAAGGATAGGATCAGTCCTTGTAATAGTTTTTTCATTGTATATTCCACTTAATTCATCTTAAATTCGTTACGGTTTGAGTAAATGTAGCTGCAGACATTTTAAGTTTATTCTTGGCTTTATGTAACAATTTGGTAACTAAGGTGTTGGTATTTTGAATATAAATATGGGTGATGGCGAGAGCAGACCAGTTGTATAATTTGTAATTTAATCAATGGGTTGAGGTTTTAAAGTAATAAAGGGCTGCAACGAGCAGCCCCAACTTGAAAATTATGCAAAGTGTTTTTCTAAATCGTCAGAGCCACCAATGTGCTCACCGCCTATAAATACTTGCGGCACTGTCTCACGACCTGAAATTGCTTTTAAACTCGTTAGTGAAGCGTGTTGACCTAATACAATTTCTTCGTACACATAACCTTTCGCCTCTAGTAGCGCTTTAGCTTTGGTACAGAACGGGCAGTTAGGTTTAGTAATAATGCTCACTGATTCTGGTTTTACCTGTGCTGGGTTAATGTATTCAAGCATGGTATCTGCATCAGATACTTCAAACGGGTCACCTGGCTTTTGTGGCTCAATAAACATTTTTTCGATAACGCCATCTTTTACCAGCATAGAATAACGCCAGCTGCGTTTACCAAAACCTAAGTCGTTTTTATCAACGAGCATACCCATACCGTCGGTAAACTCACCGTTACCATCTGGTAATAGAGTAATGTTTTGCGCTTCTTGGTTTTGCGCCCATGCATTCATTACGAATGTATCGTTTACAGAAATACAAACAATGTCATCAACGCCGTTTTGTTTAAATACAGCTGCAAGCTCGTTATAACGTGGTAAGTGAGTTGATGAGCATGTTGGTGTAAATGCACCTGGTAATGCAAAGAGCACAACCGTTTTACCTTTAAAAATTTCGTCAGAGGTTATTGATTTCCACTGCTCGTCTACACGTGTTGCGAATGTAACGTTTGGTACTTTTTGGCCTTCGATATTGTTTAACATTGTTTTGATTCCTCTTGATTTGTTGAGTGCCATTATGCAATTTAATTTATGATAGCTCCAATCGTTTGTTTGTATTAGTATGATAGGTAAAAGCTATTGGTGGTGTGATATGAATTTAAAAGACTTCGAATATGTAAAAGCAGTTGCTCGATATAAGCACTTTAGAAAAGCAGCTGATGCGTGCTATGTCAGCCAGCCTACATTGAGTGGTCAGGTCAAAAAGCTTGAGCAAGAGTTGGGTGTTGTTATTTTTGACCGTTCAACTAAGCAGGTTACGTTGACTGTGCAAGGTGAGCAACTACTTAAACAGATCACAGTTATTTTAGAGCAAACACAGGTACTTAAAGAAATAGCTACCAGCTCACACGACCCACTTAAAGGTAAAATAAATGTCGGTATTATTCCTACCATTGCGCCTTATTTACTGCCAACGCTGCTAACATCGATGAAGCAAGCCTTTAGTGAAACTCAGTTTTCATTTATAGAAATGCAAACAGCACAAACGCTTGTAGCGCTTGATAATGGTGAGATTGATATTGCCATTGTTGCTGATGTGGCTGATTTAGCGCCTTATCATGTGTCACCGCTTTATAAAGAAGATTTTTTAGTAGCGGTTTCTGAACAACATGCATTAGCAAAATACCCTGAGGTTGCGCTGGCTCAATTACAAGGTTGTGATTTATTGATGCTAAATGAAGGGCATTGCTTTAAAGATCAAGCAGAACAATTTTGCTTTTCAGCAGGGGTTGAAGTGTCAAATCAATATAAAGGCAATAGTATTGAAACCTTACTCGCGCTGGTGGCAATGGATGATGGGTTAACTTTTGTTCCTAAGCTTGCTTGTACACCACGTGAAGGAGTAAAGTACTTAGCAATTACACCAAATCAGCAGCGCCAAGTTGTTATTGCAACCCGTAAGCATTACCCACATATAGCAGGCGTTGAGCAATTAGCCGACTGGCTAAATGCTCATAAGGGACTACAAGCTCATTTACTCGCTAGTAGCTAATTCAACAATATCGTTTATTTGAATGTTTGGTAGTGGTTGCTGATCAATACTTATGGCTACCGCTGATTGCTGATAAAGCTGAGTTACTTTTACCTGGTTAAGTGTGGTGATTTTATGCGGAAGCTTATTACCCTGAGCATCCGTTAGGTAATTATGATGGGCAATATTTAAAATTTGCCCTTGCTCAATCCCGTGCGCCTTACCCAAGTTGATGATTAGCCTATCGTTTTCGATATGCAGTATTTTTCCTTGCGTGGGTAAGCAGGCCATGGCTGCTTGTAAGTCATAGGTTAGGGTTTGGTTTATATCGCTGATAGCTTGGCCATAGTCAGTTGCCCAAAATCGGTCGCTATATACATCGATGATCTCAGTCTTTTTATACGGCCAAATGCCTTCTGTTTGGTAGCTTTTTTGCCAGAGCTTTTCGTAAGTGGTGCCATCAAATAATACGTAATCTACTTTGTATGCACGCTTGAAACTATCATCTTGCCAAAATGCATAATCATTGTTGATCTTATGGTTAACCGATAAGTCACGGATACGGCTCAGTAATACATATTGCGAGTTACTGCGACTAGTGATCTCTTCAAGTAGCGCATTACTGTAATCGTATTGCTGAGTGAAAAAATGATCTACTCGCAGTGGGATATTGTAATAGGCTGTTGGCTTTGCAGCCATTTGCGTATTGTTTAAGCTGGCATAGAGGTGTTCGCTAATAGCTTTGTTTACGTCAAAAATTTGGCCCATGCGCGCTTGCTCGCGGTTGGCCAGTTGGCTTTGTGTCACGGCAATAAATTTAGTGTATTGGTTTGCTGGGCATTCTTCTGCTTGAGCAAAAATATCTAAGCGCAGCGTTATAGCATAGGTGTCGTTATGGCGGTCTTCGCTGATCAGTTCTATTTTTTGGATTTCACCGTGGCTGCTTATTTTTAGCTGATCTTGCGTCAAAACCCCGTCAACGAGGGTTTGTACTGAGCTAACTCGAGCGCCAGAAAACACTAACGCCTGAGTTATGGCGTCTTTAATAGCGGCAGATTTGGCTTGGCTCGTATCGCCATTTTTTATAACAGCATGACCTGTAGATTCAAACCACTGCGCTAAGCTATTGTTAGAAAACAAAATTGTAAAGGCTAAAGCGAACCACTTAAAGTTGGCTCTTGTTTTATTTTTCATGCTGACACCTAGCATTAAAACCAATGAATAACCTTAACGAGCAAGGACTGTACCACAGTGGCATTAAACGTGCATATTTGTAGCCAAAGAGTTTTAAGCGGAAATAAATCATGCGAGCATTATTATTCGGCGGGCTGGTTGCCTGCGCAGCATTAACCGGCTGCAGTAGTATTTTTGATAAACATGTAGAATACACTTACATTGAGCCAGATAGCTACCCAGTGCTAAAAGCCGTGGGTTATGCGCCTATTAGTGCTCAACCTGGTAATAATGAATCGCAGCGTACCCTTCTTGCGATTAAAGCCTCAAAGCTTGAAGCGTATCGAGAGCTTGCTGAGCAAGTTTACGGGCAAAAAATTTCCGCAGGTACCACAGTGCAAAACAGTATCGCCCATAATGATCAATTACAAAGCCAAGTACAAGGTGTGATCAAAGGTGCACAGGTGATCAAGACTTATGCAGTAGGCGATACCTATGCAACTGAATTGCAGCTCGATATGAAGCGTGTCCACGATTTATACATCGGCGAAGTAAAACCTCGACAGGTAAAAAAAGTAACGTATTATTAGCGCTTAAATTCTCATAGTTTCAGCTTGGGTGCTATGCTTTAAAAATCATATTTTTTTATTAAAGCATAATGGGTAACACACACGATTACATTCAAGCTGAATATCTTCAAGGCATGCCTTATGTTATCTAAGGCTTGTATCTTTGCTTGTCGTTTTATTGGGCGTTACCGCTTTTTATCTTCTTTAATTGTCATTCTATTTTGCGTCACTAGCGGTGCTTTAGCTGAGCGCTTAGTGATCGAGTTTTCAACCTTTATTCAACAAATGCAGCAACGCTACGGCGCCACTCGAGTTACTGTCGCAAGGCAATGGCAAGGCATGTTGCAGCATGCTCAAAACCTTCCTGAACAACAGCAAATTTTGGTCGTTAATGATTTTTTTGCGCGTAGTTTACGTTATCAAACTGATATCCAGCTATGGAAACAAAATGATTATTGGGCAACCCCACTAGAAACAATGGGAACAGGGCTTGGTGATTGTGAAGATTACGCTATTGCTAAGTACGTCAGCTTACGCGCTTTGGGTATAAGCGATACCAAGCTCCGATTGATTTATGTTAAAGCGCAATTACCTGGAACTAGGAAGACCCAAGCCCACATGGTGTTGGGTTATTACAGTCAACCCAATGCACAACCACTTATTTTAGACAGCTTAATCGTAAAAGTGTTGCCTGCTGCAAAGCGCACCGATCTTAGTCCTGTTTTCAGCTTTAACAGTAAGGGCCTTTGGGCTAACAATTCAGCACAAAGCGTAGCCGATCCGACAGCGAGGCTATCACGTTGGCGACATATTTTAGAGCAAACTCGTAAAGAAGGAGTTAAATGGTGAATGTAATTAAAGCGTTTAAACGCAAAAAAACCATTACTTTGAAACAAGAGTTATGGATTGCCATTTTAGTGGTGATCATTATTGGCTTTATTAGCAGTTTGCTAATTAGTACAAGTTCGGCAAAAGACTATTTTACAGCCGAACTTAAAATGAAAAATGTAGATAATGCAAATTCATTAGCGCTAATGTTGAGTCAAATGGATAAGGACCCGGTGGAAATCGAACTGCTTCTTTCGGCGTCGTTTGATACAGGTTATTACCAACGTATTGAATTAAAAGATCCGAATGGCGAGACTATTATAAAACGTGCATTTAAGGGCGAGTTAGTGCTTGATGCACCGAGCTGGTTCCGCCATTTATATTCTCTTGAAGTAGCACCCGGCATTGCGCTTGTCAGTGATGGTTGGCAGCAATATGGTACTTTATATGTTGAAAGTCATAGTCAACATACACAAGATGCGCTTTGGCAAAGTTCGGTGCATTTGTTTTTTAGCTTTCTTGCTGTTGCAGTTGTTGCTTGTATAGCGAGCGCTTACTTCTTATCGAAAATTTTAAGCCCTTTGAGCGATGTAATGCGCCAAGCAATAGCGTTAGGAGAAAAGCGCTTTATTAAATCAAAGGTGCCTAGAACATACGAGTTTGCCAAATTAGTTTCTTCAATGAACTTACTATCTACACGTTTTAGCCGCATCGTGAAAGAGGACCGTCAAAGGCTTGAAGAAATGCGTTTTAAGAGCCAGCACGATGACCTGACTGGGCTTGCAAATCGTGAGTATTTTAATGCGACCTTAGATACCTTTTTAGATAATACACAAGGGCATGGCGCATTATTCCTTTTTAGGGTGGTTAATCTTGACGAGCTAACAGAGCAAGTTGGACGTGTAGAGATGGTCGAGTTTTTACGTCTTTTCTCGCAGTCGTTAGTTGCATTTCTAGAGTCGAATGAAGATAGCTTTAGAGAGAGCCATATTGCGCGAATGTCGCATGTCGACTTTTTGGTGTTGTTTTCTGATGTGAGTGATCTAACACTGTTGAGTGACAATATTTTGCAGTCTCATCAGCAATTAGTTGCTCAGTACGCACAGGTGGATCTTGCTGTATCTCATAGTTGCAGTTTAGTTACTACCAACGATACGCGAGGAGCGCTGTTAAAACGGGTTGATAGCTTATTAAAAGTGGCGATTTCAAAGCCTGGTTGTAATGCCCACTTTACTGTAGATGGTACTGCTGAGCTTAGAAATGATGACCTTAATTTTTGGCGAGAAACGATAGAATTAGCATTAAAAGAAAACCAACTAGAAATTGCATTATATCCCGTTACCTCGTTCAGCGACGTTCTTCTACAACAACAAATTTCACTGAGTTTATTGCTCAAAGGAGAGAAGTACGGAATAGGATTTTACTATCAATGGGCGCACAAACTTCAATTACTAGCGCGGCTTGATTGGAGCCTAATGAAGTTGATGATTAAGCAATATGGTGAGTTAACAGACGGTGCCTTGCTGGGGATGGAGCTCTCAGCAGATACCTTACATGATGATATGGCCGTAGCGTCAATTTTGACAGGATTGTGTGCTTACCCTGAACTTGCTAAGCGAATTTGCTTTGAGGTACGAGCCAACACTGCCATTAAAGATTTACCGTTATTCAGGCGTTTTTGCAGTCAGGTGCATAGCATAGGTGCAAAAGTTGCGTTAAAACGCGTTGGGGCTGAGTTTACAAAATTAACTAAAATCCAAGAGCTTGGCCTTGAGATGATAAAGGTAGATAGCGTTTATTGTCATAACATTAGTTTTAATGACTCAAACCAAAGCTTTTTGAGAGGGGTATGCTCATTAGCTCACTCGCTAGGGATTAAGGTTGTTGCTGAAGGGGTTAAAAACCCAAGTGATCAGTCAACCTTAAAAGGGCTTGGTTTTGATGGTGTTGTTGCGGTTGAAGAGTCAGTTTAATGACCCTTCACAGCAAGCATTAATTGCATTCGATCGCGTACCTTTAATTTGTGAAAAATTGAGCTCATGTGCTCTTTGACAGTGCGCTCAGTAATATTTAAAACTTGCGCGACTTGTTTGTTGGTTGCACCTTTTATAACTTCATCAACAACCTGTTTTTCACGCTTGGTGAGAGAACTCAGATCACATTGATGCGGATAGTTAATTGCTTGTCCTGATAACACGCCAACCAAGTTTGAAAGTAATTGCCCAGGAAGCCAAATTCCACCGGCGTTAACGGTTTCAGCAACTTGTTCGATGACAGTTTTGTTTGCAAATGCTTCAATGTATCCGCGTGCACCAAGTTGCAGTGCATCACACAGTTGTTGAATATCCAGCTGAGTTGTCATCACAATCACGGGTAGTCGTTGTGCGGTTAATTTTTGTAGCTGCACTTGCCAATCCGCAGAGTCTGCAAGTAACCAGACTAATGTGTCTGCTAATAATTTCTTAGGGCAGGCTGTCTGAATTACGCAATTTGGAAATGCACTTAACCAGTGAGGCGATTGCAAGTCATCTTGTGTAATAAAAATACTGCGACGCATGATTACTCCATTAAAAAGCCCGCTAGCGTTCACTCATTGCCAGCGACGTTGCACGCAAAATTGGTTTGAATAAATACTCAAGAACCGTTTTTTTACCGGTAATAATATCGACTTGTGTAGTCATTCCCGGAATGATGGTTAGGTTGTCTGAAAAGTGATTACGATTTGTTTTAAGCTGCACTAAGTAAAATGTATTGTCTCTGTCATCTGTAATCGTATCAGCGCTGATATGAGTAACTTCAGCCTCTAAGCCGCCATAGATCGCAAAATCATAAGCACTAAATTTAATCATTGCAGCTTGACCTGGGCGTAAAAAAGCAATGTCTTTAGGTAGAATTTTAGCTTCAACAACCAATTGATCATCGAGTGGAATAATTTCAATTGCGTCGCTGCCAGGTTGGAGTACTCCGCCAACTGTGTTGACTAATAGGCGTTGAACCGTTCCATTGACGGGGGAGCGGATCTCCGTTTGTGCAACTTTATCAGCAAGTCCAGACTCAGTTTCTTTCATTGCATCAAGCCTGAGTAAGGCTTCTGATAGCTCATTACTCCAGCGATTTATCATGGCAAGCTCAACTTCGGTGACTTTGTTTTTTGCTTCATTTATAGCTGATAGGCTACGATTTATTGCCGCTTTTGTTCGATTTATTTCACCTGTATGTTCAACAATTTGGCGCTCTAAGCGAATTATATCTATGTCTGATACCGCACCTGTGCGAAGTAAGGGGCGAGTTACTGCTAACTCTCGGTTAGCTAAACTCAATGAATTCGTGTGTTGCTGTAATGCAGCCCTAGCTTCGGCATAATCTTGTCGACGCTGCTCTAATTGGCGTTTATGAATGGTAACCTGTTGCTCAAGTTCTTTGTTACTGCTTTCAAAAATAGCTTGTTCATGTAGAACCGCGTCCGGTGCTTGCTCTATCAAGCTGGCAGCAAATAGCAGAGGTTTTTTTTGCGTAAGTGCTCTTAATCGCTCAACTTTAGCAGTCAAAGACAGTACCTTAGCTTGGTTTTCTCTAAATGAAGAAATAAACCGTGTGGGATCAATTTTTATTAAAACATCACCTGCATTAACAACTTGTCCTTCACGTACAAATATCTGCTCGACCATACCACCATCGTACGACTGCACTATTTGCAATTTGTGAGATGGGATTACACGGCCTTCTCCTCTGGCTACTTCATCGAGATGAGCAAATCCCGACCAGACAATAAGCGCAACAATACTGATACAGATAATGTAAAGCAGTAATCGGGCACTTGCTGGTTGTTGCTGCATTTTTTCCCATTGTGCGTCAACGACCCAGTCTTGACTATTTGGCGGTGATAACCAACCGGAAAAAAGCTTAGAGAAAATAGAGGGACGTTTTGCTTTTTGCTTTTCCAGCACCTTGTTTAGATGCTCAAATGAGCGTTGTTCAATAGGTAAGTTTTTATTACTCATGATACTTTTCCTACTGTATGGTTATTTAAAGCCGATAACACCTGTGCCTTGGGGCCATCAGCAACCACTTTGCCGTTATCAAGTACAATGATGCGGTCTACCAGCTCGAGTAATGAGGTTCTGTGAGTGACGACAATTAGGGTCTTCTCTTGGCAGTTGCGCTTAATATTGTTAATAATTTTACTTTCGCTATTGTGATCAAGTGCTGATGTGGGTTCATCCATCAGTAAGATGGGCGGATTGTTCAGAAGCGCACGTGCAATCCCAACAGCTTGGCGCTGCCCGCCAGAAAGTAGCCGGCCTTGTTCACCCACTTGTAGGTCAAAACCATCTGGGTGTGAGTTTATTAACTCAAATAATTGGCTTTGTTGACACGCAGATAAAATTTGCTCGTCTTTAGCATGCCATGCACTAAGAGTGATATTGTCTTTAAGGGTGCCAAAAAATAAAGAAATTGTTTGTGGTACATAGCCAATGTTATGTCGTAACTCGGCAGGATCGATCTGATGGATATCATTATTATCTATTAAGATACTGCCAGAAGTTGGTTCATACAGGCCGAGAATTAATTTTTCAATTGTGCTTTTACCAGAGCCATTGCGACCAAGAATCGCTACTTTTTCACCAGACTTTATTTTAAAGCTAACACCACTTAATGCTTCATTGCTTTCTTGAGAGTACTTAAACCGAACATCATTAAATTCAATATCACCCAGTAGTACAGGGTGACTTAGCCAGTGCTTGCCGGCTGGGCGTTCAACTTCATTATCCATAATTTCATTGAGTGAATGCATTGCAATCGCGGCATGATGAAACTGAGCTAGCACAGCAGCAGATTGGGTAATTGGAGCCATAGAACGCGACGAAAGTAAGTAGGCTGCAATGAGCCCTCCTTGAGTGAGGTCTCCGGAAATAATGAGATGTACGCCAACCATCATAATTATGACCCCAACACATTGCTGAACCCATGAACCTGCATTGCTGATAGAAGATGAAATTAAGCGGCTTTGCGCGTTAACGCGAGCAATGTAAATTGTTGATTTCTCCCAATTGGATTGAGTTTTACACTCACTATGAAAGCTTTTTACATCTTCAATATTAGTTAAGCTTTCAACTAAAATTGCATTGCGCATAGAGCTTGCTTTCATTGTTTGCTCTGAGAGGCTTTCAAGCTTTCGGTGGGCTGCTAATGCGTAACTGAGCAATATCAAAGCCCCGACGATGATTGGTAAGCTTAATTCGACGCCAATGATCGCGATTACGATTAAATAGAGTAAAACAAAAGGTAAATCGACAAGCGCAATAAGGGTCATAGAGCTAAAGAAGCCTCTGACCGCTTCAAATGATTGAATATTACTTGCAAACGAACCTGCAGAAGCGGGGCGGTTTTTTAGTTTCATGCCAAGTACGCGTTCCATAATGACAGCTGAAACTTTGACATCAATACGACTTGCTGCCAGCTCCACAAAGTAACTTCGAACTAACCGTAAAATAAAATCTGCGGTGAGTGCAATTAAAACACCGCTTGCCAGCACCCATAGGGTTTCTACTGCATGATTGGGTACAACTCGGTCATACACATTCATAACAAAAAGCGGCATCGCAATTGATAATACGCCTAATGCAATGGCAGAAACGACTACATCTTTATACAAACTTCGGCACTCTTTGATGACTCCCCAAAACCAGCCATCTTTAGCTAATTTTTGTAGTACAGGGGAGCGTGCGTCAAAAGCGAATTCGGGCTGTGCATAAATAACCATTGCTGTGCTGCTATCAGCAAGTTTTGTAATACTGATTTTAACGGCGGAGTCATTTAATTCAGGGTAGATGACCTCAGCGCTGTCGTTTTCGATATCAAGCTCAGTAATTACACAGGCTTTATTACCTTTTAGGATTAACACCGCAGGTAACAAAGCTGTATTAAGGTCGCATAGGGGTTTGTGAACAATTTTAGTTTTAAAGCCTATACGTTTAGCGGCACGTGAAAAACCTGACGGAGTCAATAAGCCGTTCTCAAGGGGTAAACCGCTTAATAATGTTTCACGAGAAAATTCTCGATCATGATAGCGGCATAGGGTTTCTAGACAGTCAACAAGGCTGCCACCATGATCTTGAGCATCAGTTTCTTGCATACAATATCCATACTTATACCAATGCGCAAAAATACTAAATTAAGCGAATTGGTATCAAATTCACCATGAGCTTTACGACCAGCCATCTTTCATGACTGCTGGGCGACTACCTGCGTCGGTTATCACTGCTTCAATGCGACGATTTGCAGCATTTGCTCTAACTGAAATCTCATTTATTCTTGGTTGATCAACACCATAACCAAGCGATTTCACTCTGTTTGGGGCAATACCGTATTGCTGGATTAATATCTCAGCAACCGAAGATGCGCGTTCTTCAGAGAGCTTTCTATTGTGAAGGGCTGGTCCTTCAAGGGAAGCATGCCCTTGAATTTCAACATTCTTGTTGGGGTGTTCTTTTAAGAAATCAGCAAGTCGAGCTATTTCCTGCATATACTGAGGGCGCACAACACTTGAATCTGCGAGAAAAGGAATGCCAATCTCTACATTACTCGTGTTGCTTCGATACTTTGTGCAGCCTTTTTCATCAACCTCCGTAAATGCAGGCGTAGATGGGCATTCATCTTGCGCATTTGCGATACCATCATTATCATCATCGGCAAATGTCGTAGCTGTTTCGACAGGAGTTGCCGGCATAGTTAAGTAGCTAGGCATAGCGGTTACTGTCATATATGCATTATCTTGCTGTTTTTTTTTCTGCAAGAATGCTTGTCTGCCAATCGTTGCAGCTACATCAAATTTTGGACAAATACTGTCTGCATTTAATGCAATTGGGTCATCAGTTAACTCTGTAATTTTTGGAAACTTGTCGGATGTAACGTTGAGTGTGTCGAGTAATTTACCCATCTCCGCAAGCATAGTTAAAATAGCTGACTGTCTGTCATATAGAGCCGCGATATAAGAACGATTTGATTGAAATGCTTCATTTTCAGCGTCAAGCACATCAAGTAACGTTCTTTGGCCAATATCAAACTGGTCTTTATAGGCATATTTTACTTTATTAGATGACTCTTTATGACTAGCAAGAGAAGGGATCTTATTTTGTAAAACCTGCACATTGTTATAAGCAACTTGAAGGTTTTGTCTGATTTCAATACAGGTTTGGTCGCGCTGATATTTAGCAACATTAATCTCTTGATAGGCTTGATCAAGATTCGCACTGTCTAAGCCACCATTGTATAAATTGTAGCGAATGTCTATACCAACTCTTGCCTCAGAGCGAGTTTCATTTAAACCTAACTCATCTCTATCTTGCATTCCGTAGCGTGCAGATAAATCTACATTAGGATGAAATGCGGAGCGTTGTGAATCAGCATTCGCTTTTTGCGCTTCGATATTATACAGAGACGCGTAAAAGTTAGGGCTGCTTTTGTAAGCTATATCAAGTGCTTGATTGATGGTGATGGGAATTGCATCATCACTTAGTCTTGCTTTTGCAGTTCCTTTTGTTGGCAGCTCTCCAACAATGCGTAAATAGCGAGCACTTACATCATGCAAGTTTGCATACTCTGTCATAACATTCGATTGCGCAAGCGAGAGGCGACCATTAATTTGTTCAAGATCTGCTGCTCTAGCAACACCAGCACCAACGCTTTGCTCTATTTGCTGATAGACAGCCTCGTGCTCTTTTAAGTTATTTTCAGCAAGCTCAACTAACTCAGTGAACTTTTGCACATCTAGGTAAGCAATACTTGCCTGAAGTGCAATCTTTTCAGCTTGATCAAGTAGTTCAAAATAACGTATCAGTTGAATTCGTTCAAAGCGCTTAACTGTGTTCGATGTTCTAAAACCATCGTATAGCATTTGCCCTAATGTGAGCTCTGCGGTATTGCGGTTGTATTCATCTTCAATACCGTAGTTACGTTTTTCATAACCTGCACTCGCTGATACATCGACGGTTGGTAAATAACCTGAACGAGCAGCATCAATGCCATACATTGATGCTTTAAATGCATGCCAAGCTTGTTGTACTTCTGGGTTAGATGAAATTGCTTTATCAGATACATAATGCAAAGGCATTACAGAGGTTTGTTCTGCTTGTGCGTCGAATACACTTCCATTCGCTGCAAACATTAAAATAAGTAAAGCGCTGAGCTTTTTGCTAGTGAACTGCTTGCTTATAGCCATATGATCCTCTTTTTAGACTAAATTTTATTCACGCTAAGTTAAGGTTTAGCCAACAATTTCAAATACTGCAAATGATACTTTTGTGTTGCTTTTAGTTTTTTATTAATTGTTTTGTTTATTCGAATATTAGTTAAATAGTGCTGTTTTTTTAGTGTTCACCTGTACCATAGTCCAGTAACAAAGTGTTACTTGCTGGCTAAGCTTAAGTTATACAAATGTATTACTCATAGTTTGAGGAAAAGCAAATGGACGCAAATCAATTACTGGTTATTGATGTACAAGGTTCTGCAGGCTTAGTGCAAGCGGATGGTTCTATAAAAGCCCTCTCAGTTGGCGATGTGATAACGGTAGGAGATACTGTTGTTACCGCAGATAACTCGACCATATTAATTGATGTGCAAGGAGAGTCGTTGGCGATCCCTGCCAATAAATCAGTGACTATAACCCCTGACTTGCTAGCAAAAGAGACGCAAGATAACTCAGAGAATACCCTTTTCGATGATAGTATCGACGAAGCCATTGCAAGTTTAAATCAACCCAATCAACCAACCCCAGAGCAACAAACAGGCACTGATATCAGTGATTTTTTAGATGCGCTTGAAGGGGGGGGAGACATTTTAGATAATTTAGAGGCGACAGCTGCTGGTGGAGGCGGTGGTGCTGCATCTGGCGGAGGCACCTCGTTTGTAGAGCTAGCACGTATCGCTGAAGGTATCGACCCATCTAGTTTAGCATTTGATGACAGCTTTAACGCTGATAACACTGGCATTTTCTCTCCTAGAGATACAACAGATGGTGTTGTACCTGGTGATGAGTTAATTGCAACATTGAGTGTCAATGAATTAGGTCTTACTAATAATCCACAACCAGTTATATCAGGTACATCTGAAAACCTAGTAGGACAAACGGTCACGGTGACAGTAACCGACGCGAATGGTAATACCCAAGTTGTGACTGTTGTAGTCCAACCAGATGGTACTTTTGTAACCCCACCACTTGACCCATTACCTGATGGTCCAATCACTGTCGATGTGGTTGCTCTTGATCCAAATGGTGACCCTGTATCAGATAATATAGGCGCAAGTATTGATACTGTCGCGCCAGTTGTAACGATTGATACACTTACTGATTCAGCGATTCAAAATGTACTAATTACTGGCACAGTGTCTGGTATCAGCAGTGGTGATACTGTCACTATCACTGTTACAGACAGCGCAGGACAAGTTCAGGTAATAGCGACGCAAGTAGATGATCAAGGAAATTGGAGTATTACGACTGAAGCACTTGCTGAGGGGCTTTATACAGTCGTTGCATCGGCAGTTGATGAGGCTGGCAATGAAGGCAGTGATAGTGAAAATGGTCTAGTCGATCTGACTGCTCCCGTTATAAGTATTGACACCATCGGCGAAACAAATGATACCACGCCAACTATTTCAGGAACGGTAAGTGGAGTCACTGTTGGTAGTGAAATCACTGTCGTGATTACTGGCGCAGATAATACAGTGCAAACCGTAACTGCAATTGTTGCTGAAGATGGTAGTTGGATCGTTGATGTGCCTGATGCACTTGTTGAAGGTGAGTTTACTGTAACTGCAACAGCCGTTGATATTGCTGGAAATGAGGCGCAAGCAACGACCACAGGTGTTATTGATAATACAGCGCCTGTGATTAGTATCACCCCAATTGATGATACGCAGGACACTACGCCAAATATCAGTGGTAATGTTGTTGGTGTTCAACAAGGCACACTTGTTACCGTTGTTGTCACTGATATTAATGGTCAAGTTCAAACATTGACAACGGTAACCGATGCTGATGGGAATTGGAGTTTAGATGTTGTCGCAGATCTTGCAGAAGGGATTTTTGACGTAAGTGCATCCGTAACTGATGCAGCCGGAAATACAGCTCAAGCTGACACCCAAGGGGTTGTTGACTTGACGGCTCCTGACATAACGTTAACAGCTATTGCCAATACAAATGATACAACGCCAACCTTTGTCGGGCGAGTTGAAGGGGTGCCAGAGGGCACCGAAGTTACAATACAAGTTGTTGATAGTAATGGTCAGTCGCAAACGTTGACGGCGCTTGTTCTTGCTGATGGCAGTTATAGTGTTGATGCAATAAGCCCTTTGCCTGAAGGCAGTTTTACGGCAATTGCTACCGTTAGTGATGCTGCGGGTAACTCAGCATCTGCAAATACGACAGGTACCGTCGCATTTTCTCCTATTTCAATCACAATTGATTCTATTGCTGATAGTAATGACACAACACCATTGCTGAGTGGGCAAACCGATGGCGTAGCTACTGGAACGACAATTTCGCTGACAATTACAGCAAGTGATGGGCGGGTTATTAATTTACTCGCAATCACTCAAGCTGATGGAAGTTGGTCTATTCAATTGACAGAGCCTTTACCTGAAGGAGATTTTACAGTTGTCGCATCGGTATTAGATCCTCAAGGTAATGAAGCACAAGCAACCGCGATTGGTAATGTAGATTTAACAGTCAGTATTAATTTCATTATTGATACTAATGACACGACTCCAAGTGTATCTGGTTCAACACAAGATGTTGAACCAGGCGCAGTCGTTACTGTTACATTTACAGGAAGTGATGGAGCGACTGAAACTTTACAAGTTATTACCGATGCAAACGGTAATTGGACTGTTGAAGCAAGTACTGCATTGGCTGAAGGTCAATTCACAGTCACCGCGACAGTAACCGATGAAGTGGGTAATACAGCGACAGCAACAGAAATAGGGGTCATTGATTTAACTGATCCTACTATTTCAATCAATCCTTTAAATGATACTAATGACACAACTCCACTAATTTCAGGATCTGTTGCAGATGTACCAGTAGGAACGACAGTTACGTTAGTCATTACAGATAGTAATGGTGTTGTGCAAACGATAACAACCACCACAAATGCACAAGGTGTATGGCAAGTCGAAACTTTAAATGAGCTTGCTGAGGGAGATTATACTGTCACTGCAAGCGCAAGCGACGAAGCGGGTAACACCAGTTCAGCAACAGCAACTGGCACAATAGATTTAACTGCACCAATTATTAATATTAATGCAATTGCTGATAGTAATGACACCACGCCGACAATATCTGGCACAACACAAGGGTTAAATGCTGGTAGCACAGTTACAGTCACGGTTACCGACAGTAATGGGAGTGCACAAGTATTTGCAACTGTTACAAATGCCGATGGCAGCTGGTCGATTAATATTGATCAAGAGCTAGCTGAAGGCGAGTTCACTGTTGTTGCGCAAACTCAAGATGAAGCAGGAAATAGCGCACAAGACATTGAAACGGGTGTGATTGATTTAACTGCACCTACCATCACAATTGATGAGTTTAACGATTCTAATGATGTTACACCCATTATTTCAGGTGTTGTATCAGGGGTTGATGCTGGCTCGGTTGTTACGATCATACTCGTTGATAGTAATGGAAATCAGCAAATACTGACGACCACAGTTAATGCAGATAGCAGCTGGCAAGTTGGTGCAAATCAAGTGTTGGCTGAGGGTGAGTTTACAATTACCGCAACAGTGAGTGATCCTGCTGGTAATCAAGCTCAAGATACGACGACAGGGATCATTGATCTAACCGCGCCAATTATAAGCCTTGATAACTTAGGAAGTAGTGCTGACAACACACCTACAATTTCAGGCACAGTGCAAGGCGTTGCAGCAGGCACACCGGTCACTTTAGTTGTCACAGATGCAAATGGCAATAGTCAGACGTTTACTGCAATCACTAATGATAATGGTGTATTTAGTGCAGACGTACCAGGCAGCCTTGCTGATGGGCAATACACGGTTACCGCTACGGTATCTGACTTAGCTGGTAATCAAGCCTCGGATTCAGAAACGGGTACGGTGGATAGTTCATCTTTAACTATCTTAATTGATGCGTTAGGCGAAACAAACGACACAACACCCAGTATTTCAGGTTCAACATTAAATGCAACAGCAGGTGATGTGGTCACGGTGGTGATTATTCCTGCTTCGGGTCCAAGCCAAACATTTACAACAACAGTTGATGCAAATGGAGATTGGAGTATCAATGTATCAGATGAACTTGCAGAGGGTGAGTTTACGATTGATGCCACTGTTACCGACCAATTTGGTAATACTGCAAATGATTCGATCACCGCAGTGGTTGATACGACTGCACCGCTTATTAGCATAGATACTATAGGCGCTATCAATGACAGTACGCCTCTAATTTCAGGCAGCTCACAAGGAGCGACGGCAGGTAATACAGTAACAGTTACTGTTGTCGACTCTCAAAATAATAGCCAAACCTATACGACAACTGTTGATGCTGATGGAAATTGGGCAGTGCCTGTTACAAGTGCAGTGTCGCAAGGGGAATTTACTGTAACAGCCAGCATCACTGATAATGCAGGTAATACAGGCACGGATACTGAAGTTGGTACGTTCGATGGAATTAATCCTTTATTAACGTTAGATTTTGATCCTTTGACTAATGACAGTACGCCGTTGATCACAGGCACAACTGATGTCACTGCAGGCAGTATTGTTACTGTCAACGTTACTGACAGCGATGGCGTGGTACAAACGCTTTCTGCGGTTGTGGCTGCGGACGGAAGCTGGTCAATCAGCCCTAATACGCATCTAGCTGAAGGGGCGTTCACTGTGACAGCAAGTGTAGAGGATGAATCTGGCAATCAAACGCAAATCACTCAAAACGGTGTTGTTGATCTCACTGCTCCAATTATTACGATTGACAATTTGGGAACGGTCAACGATACAACGCCTACAATTAGCGGACAAACGAATGAGCCTGCGGGTAGTATCGTTACGGTTGTTGTCTCAGATGGTATTAACAGCTATGAATTTAGCGCAACCGTTAATGCTGATGGCAGTTGGTCTGGGGATGTGCCTGCAGAATTAGACGATGGCAACATCAATGTTACAGCGTCAATAACTGATGCTGCAGGCAATCAGGCCCAAGCAACGAATAGCTTTATTTTAAATAGTGCTGCGCCTAGCATTGCAATAGATGCAATCAACGAAACCAATGACACAACACCAACTATAAGTGGCACCTCAGATGCCCCTAATGGCAGCGTCATAACTATAATTGTTGAAGACAGTAATAACAACAGCCAACAGCTTACTGCAACAGTGCAGAATGGTCAGTGGGGTGTAGAGATACAGCAAGCTTTAAGTGAAGGCACATTTACTGTTAATGCGTCAGTAACAGTTGATGGCTTGACCAGTGATGCTGCTGCTCAAGGCGTAATTGATGTAACAGCGCCGACAGTCAGTATTGATGCCTTAGTAGATAGCAACGATGTTACTCCGATCATTACGGGTCAGACGTCAGGTTTGGCGGCTGGTAGTGTCGTAACACTCACAATTACTGACAGTGCAGGAGCCGTTCAGACAGCATCTGTTGTTATCTCGCAAGATGGTTCATGGTCAGCAGAAGTTAGCAATGCGCTGGCTGAAGGACAGTATTCTGTATTAGCTGAGGTGGTAGATAATGCAGGCAATGAAGCGAGCGACTCTCAATTAGGTATCATCGATTTATCTGCGCCTACAATTAGTATTGATGTGATTGCTGATACAAATGACGTTACACCTACTCTAACGGGTCAAACAACAGGTGTACCGCAAGGCACGCAGGTAACTTTATTAATAACAGATAGTTCGGGTAATACCCAAACTTTAACTACTACCACATTAGCTGATGGATCATGGTCTGTTGATGCTGAGGTTATTATTGCTGAAGGAAGCTTCACTGTCGAAGCATCTGTGAGTGATGTTGCTGGAAACTCTGCTTCAACCTCGGCAACCGGTTTAATTGATTTAACACCCCCTACTATTAGTGTTGATCCATTGTCAGATAGTGCTGATGTAACACCGCTGATCAGTGGTGTAGCGAATGGTGTGGCAACAGGTACACTTGTTAATTTAGAAATCACCGATAGTGCTGGTAATGTTCAAACAGCGACAGCGATTGTTCAAGCGGACGGCAGCTGGTCTGTTGAGCCTAGCGTAGCAATTGCTGAAGGAGAATTTACTGTTGTTGCTACAGTACAAGATACTGCAGGAAATCAAGGATCTGACACCGCAACGGGTAATATCGATACCACAGCACCAAGTGTATTCATCGATCCTCAAAATATCACAAATGATACAACCCCAGTATTCTCAGGACAAAGCTCAGGCGTTCCTGCAGGTACTGAGGTTAGACTAACGGTTACCGACAGTGCTGGTAATATTCAAACTTTAATTGCTATTACTAGTGCTGACGGAAGCTGGTCAGTTGCTGCAACTGAAGTACTTGCCGAGGGTAATTACACTATTGAAGCAGAAGTTTCAGATGCGGCAGGTAATACTGGTACCGATAGTGCCACTGGTGAAATCGACATTACCGCACCGACGATTAGCCTTGATACCTTGGCCGATAGTAATGATGTGACACCGCTGATTAGTGGGCAAACCACCGGAGCGGCTGTGGGCAGCTTAGTGCTGCTTACTATCACTGACAGTGCCGGTAATGTACAAAGTGCGACAGCGACGGTGCAAGCGGATGGCAGTTGGTCTGTTGAGCCAAGTACGGCATTAGCCGAAGGTGATTATACCGTGGTGGCCACCGTGAGCGACGCGGCGGGTAACGAAGGCAGCGATACTGAAACAGGCACCATCGATGTGACGGCACCAACGATTAGCATTGATGCGCCAGCGCTGACCAACGACAATACGCCGACGGTCACAGGCACCTCAGACTTAGCCAATACCTCACTCGCCGTGACCTTTACCGATGCTGATGGTATCAGCCATACCGTGACAGTCACCACAGATGCTTCAGGCAATTGGAGCGCCGAAGCAGGGCAAGCCTTAGCTGATGGCAACTACACAGTCAGTGCCAGTATCAGCGATGCAGCAGGAAAAAACACGAGTGCGAGTGACAGTGGT
>NZ_PNDF01000209.1:0-334 GCF_005887195.1 Pseudoalteromonas sp. S1650
TGAACAAGGGGATATAAACATTGGTAATGATCAATACACCAAACAAACAGGGACGTATGACTTCATTAGTGGCTTCATATACAACATTCAGCCTTTCTTAGAGCGGTAGAGTAGCCCCGATTTCTTTCTGCGATACCGATAATAGTCTGATACAGTTTACAACAATGATAACTGCGCCCTCGCCAATCAAGCCAAAATCCAGAGCGCCTAAACTCAAAAAAATAGCAGAAACAAATGTTTTGACCATGCACGATATCGAGCCAATCATAGCCAACGGTATTACATCCGCAGTAATAAGTGCAGCACGAACATTCCCAAGAAAAACGAATAGCAC
>NZ_PNDF01000210.1:0-361 GCF_005887195.1 Pseudoalteromonas sp. S1650
GGTGGTCAGTATGTTCGGTTTGACCGTACGCTTGCCGGACGGGTATCGCTTATCCGTAAGAAATTAGGTGATAACTGGGATAAACCATACGGAATTAAAACAGTGTGGGCGCAAGGTTACCTGTTGGTTTCTGATGCAGGGGATATGTTATCATTAATGGGGAAACTGTTTGCAATATTATATATTTACTTAATATTTTCTCTGTTTCTTTTTAGTGGGGTTATAGCGCAGTTATGGCCCTATGAAGCCACACAGCAACACATCGCTCTAGATCAACAGATTGGGAAATCATTAAGGATATGAAGTCAAAATGACACGTCCTTAGCGACATTAAATCAAGATGGTAATCTACAGTTCCTTG
>NZ_PNDF01000211.1:0-262 GCF_005887195.1 Pseudoalteromonas sp. S1650
TTAATTTCTGCATACAGGTGTTTTTCATCAAAATGTTGAGTGGCATGGATTGCTATGTAAGGAGCATACTTGTTAGGTTAAATATGATTGGCATAGCCATTGATTCCTGCATATTGCGGTGTCGCTATTGTTTTTGGAGCTTAATTATTTTCTCAACATGCATGCTGCTTAGAAAGAAAGTCTGCGAAATCATTACCGTTACCCTCATCAAGGCACTGCTGCGTTAACTCCTCACCGAATATATGTGGGTGATCAAATAAAT
>NZ_PNDF01000212.1:0-223 GCF_005887195.1 Pseudoalteromonas sp. S1650
GAGTAGCGCAGTTTGGAAACAATCTGATGCTGTTGAGGAATAGCTGGCCAGCTATCGAGTTTGTCGGTATTTTTAAAATCAAAGACTACACGAGCTGGTTTTTTCAGCATGAAATAGAAGAAAACAGGCGTATCGGTTAAATCAAAGACCACTCCAGTGCTGTCAGGTGAGGGCCACACTCGTACGCTATTAATTGTATTTTGTGCAAGCTCAATCTGGCTAA
>NZ_PNDF01000213.1:0-228 GCF_005887195.1 Pseudoalteromonas sp. S1650
CTCTTTACGTGGCAAGCAAATTCGCGGTGGGTGCCAATCTTTTCCGTTCACAGTGCGCGCGATGTTCCCACACAACGCGCTGGGTGCCTCGTAGCGTAGCAGTGACATATCCCGCTCACCATCACTAAAGTTAAAGCGAAGTTCATACTCACGCCCGTGATCGATCAAAGACACATTATGTGTATCGCCCATCAATTTTTGCTAACGCAATATCACCCGAAAAGCACT
>NZ_PNDF01000214.1:0-223 GCF_005887195.1 Pseudoalteromonas sp. S1650
ACTTCACAAGCTCTCGCTGATGGCGGCGCAAGAGGTAGAACAAGAATATAACAAATTAGGGAGGTTAGAGCATGAGCCGCAATTATCTTGATTTTGCGCTTCCAATCGCTGAATTAGAAGCAAAAATTGAAGACTTACAAAATGAAACCAGCGCTCGCGAAATAGACCGAGGATTAGAAGAGGAAGTCAGTCCATTAAAAGCGAAAAGTGCTGAAAGGAAAGA
>NZ_PNDF01000215.1:0-323 GCF_005887195.1 Pseudoalteromonas sp. S1650
CAACATGCACCCACAAGACAAACAAGAAGCACTGATCAAAGCGTTTAAAGCGCGATTAAAAGCAGAAAACTTCGGTTCACAAGCTGAGAGTGTCGACGCAATAAAAGAGCAAGGCTTTGAGAATAGTAGTCAAAGTAAAGTATCTCGCATGTTAAGCAAATTTGGTGCGGTACGTACTCGTAATGCTAAACAAGAAATGGTCTATTGCTTACCGGCTTAAAATCGTGTGCCAACATCGAAAAGCCCTATGCGTCAGCTTGTTATTTAAATTATACATAAAGAAATAATGATCAATATTCCCAACAGTCAATACCCAGAGCAAT
>NZ_PNDF01000216.1:0-271 GCF_005887195.1 Pseudoalteromonas sp. S1650
CACCTGAATATGCAGAGTATGATTATCTACCAGTGCTTCTAATACTCAGTATAGAGGAGTTACATAAAGCCCATCAATTAATTTAAGTCTATGAGCTACACCCTCTAAAGAAGATAAACTAACTGCTCGAGGGGCTTTCCGGATGACGTATTTGTTTTGTGGTATGTGCTGAAAACTCACCGTTTGAAATGCACGGAGGCTAGGGGTTAATTGCAGCATTTTGTAGGCTTTTTTCCATGTGCCATCAATTACGCTTAAATGATTTAAAGAC
>NZ_PNDF01000217.1:0-293 GCF_005887195.1 Pseudoalteromonas sp. S1650
TAGGTGCAAGACTGAAGTTATCAAAAAGATAGACATTGTGATTACTGATACATGCTGAGTATCCAATACCCTTTCATATAAAAGGAAACAGTAAGGCAATCATAAGCGCTCTAATGCGATCAAACAGAGAGACGATCAAATACATTTTGACTATACCATCTATAAAGCCACACGATGCTCTTAAGTACTCTTGAGCCATTAAGTATTGTGTTGATAAATTGGATATTGTAAGGAATGATTCTTAACACATGTGTGTCATTGTCGGGTTTTTCATTGAGGCTTTTATGTTAGTT